>NZ_JBQSYU010000012.1:0-102525 GCF_052379645.1 Arthrobacter sp. 179
AGGTGGCTTCCGCGGTGGGAATGATCGTCGTGAAGGTGGCTTCCGCGGTGGCAGTGACCGACGTGAGGGTGGTTACCGTGGCGGTAGCGATCGCTCTGAGGGCGGCCCACGTGGTGGGAATGATCGTCGTGAAGGTGGCCCACGTGGTGGGAATGATCGTCGTGAAGGTGGCTTCCGCGGTGGGAATGATCGTCGTGAAGGTGGCCCACGTGGTGGCAGTGACCGTAGCGAGGGTGGCTTCCGCGGTGGCAGCGACCGTCGCGATGGCGGTTACCGTGGCAAGCCTCAGCGCTCCGAGGGAGGCTCCCACAACAGGCATCAGTCAGCTCCACCTCGTGAACTGAAGCGCGGTGACGACACCAGGCGCAATTTCCCCGGTCTGGAAGAAGGGGAACGCCCCGCGCACAACCCTGCAGACCTGCGGGTCTCCAACAGGGCCGACCGCCCGCGCTCTCCCGAGATCGATTCCGATGTCACGGGGAAGGAACTGGACCGCATCACGCGCGCCGAGTTGCGCTACCTCGACGAAAAGAACTTTGATTGGGTGGCCAAGCACCTGGTGATGGCCGGGCGTCTGATAGATTTCGAACCGGAAATCGCCTATGAGCACGCCATGGCCGCCAGCCGGCGCGGTGGGCGTGTTGCTGTCGTGCGCGAAGCCGTTGGCCTCACTGCCTACACCGCAGGGAACTACGCCGAAGCTCTTCGCGAATTCCGCACCTTCCGGAGGATCAGCGGCTCCAACATCCATCTTCCTGTCATGGCCGACTGCGAGCGTGGACTCGGTAAGCCGGAGAAGGCGCTGGAGACGGCCCACAGTGAAGAAGCGACGACATTGGACACTCCTGGACGTGTGGAAATGGCCATCGTGGCTGCCGGGGCCCAGTCCGACCTCGGCAACAGAGACGCTGCCGTGAGTGAGCTGCAGATTCCACAACTCGACATCAACCGGGCGTTCTCCTTCAGCCCCCGCCTGTTCGAGGCCTATGCGATGGCACTCGAAGCGGTGGGGAAGCAGGGCGAAGCCGAACTCTGGCGTCGACAGATTTCCCTGGCTGAACGTGCCCTTGGAGTCGGCGAATTCCAGGATCCGGACATCATGGATCTTGGTGACGACGAGGACTCCATCGAGGATGACAAGCCCCGTGCACGGGACTTCATCAACCACGCAGGCACGAGCCCGGAAGCGGCAGGAGACACCTCCGACAAGGCCGCCGAGGCATCCTCGAGCGTCGGCTCCGACTCCACCGAGTCGGATACTGCCTCGAGCGCTCCCGAGCCGGAACAGTAGGAGCCGAGCGCGTCATGTTGATTTCCTGCTTCGACGCCGTTCTTTCGGATCTGGACGGAGTCGTCTATACCGGGCCCAACGCCATCGAAGGTGCCCCCGAGGCATTGGGACGTTTGGCCGGTATGGGCGTCGAGCTTGCCTACATCACCAATAATGCCTCGCGGTCCCCTGAAGTGGTTGCGCGGCATATCCGCCAACTCGGGGCTCCCGCCGAGGCAGGTACGGTCTTCGGTTCGGCCGATGCCGGCGCAGACCTCCTGGCCGAGCGCATTCCTCCCCAGAGCAAGGTCCTCGTGGTGGGTAGCGCCTACCTGCGTGATTGTGTGGTGTCCCGCGGCATGACACTGGCGGAGTCTGCCGAGGAATCCCCGGCAGCAGTCATCCAGGGGTTCGACCCGGATGTGAACTGGTGCGATCTGGCCGAAGCAGCCCATGCGCTGAACGCGGGGGCGATGTGGGTGGCCACGAATACCGATATGACCATTCCACGGGCCCGCGGGCTTGCCCCGGGCAACGGAGCCCTGGTGCGGGCGGTATCCTCGGCGACTTCGGCGGAACCGCTCATCGCCGGCAAGCCAGAACCCCTGCTTTTCCAGGTTGCCGCGGAGCAACTCGAGGCCTCCAAACCACTGGTGGTCGGCGACCGTCTAGATACCGACATCCTCGGTGGCAACCGTGCCGGGTTCGCCACGGCCGTGGTCCTCACCGGGGTGGACGATCCTGCTGCCGTGCTGGGGGCCCCGGCAGATCAGCGGCCCAGGTTCCTGCTGGGAACCCTCGCGGAGCTGTACCTGGACTATCCGATCGTGCAGGCCACCGGGAAACAGATCGTGTGCGGGCACTCCCGTGCCGGGGTGGAGAACGGGAAGATCACCGTGGAGGGTTCGCGGGAGGACCTCAATAGCTGGCGGGCAGCGTGCTGTGCCTGGTGGTACGCGAATCCGCATGCAACGGAGCGGACGACGCCGGAAATCAGCTTCAACTCATAAGGGCGCCGGACGGCGTCGTCATCGCCGCCCTGCAGACCAGGAGGACCCCCATGGACACCCCAGAAGACGGACCGGACACCGACACGACCGGTGATGCCGTTGTTGATGCACAACTCGAATCGCTGAAGGCGGTGGACGGGCTGCCCGCAGAAGACCACGAGGCGGTCTATTCGAAGCTGCACGAAGCTCTGCAGCGCACGCTCGATGAGGACCCTTCCGAAGCATGAGCAGACTCGACCAGGAGCTCGTCGCCCGTGGCCTGGCCCGTTCACGGACCCATGCCGCCCAGCTGATTGCCGATTCCCGGGTGAGTGTCGATGGCCAAAAGGTCACCCGGGCGGCGAAGGCCGTGGCGGAAGCCCAGGACCTGGCCGTCAGCGAGGCCGAGGGAGAGGAATACGTCAGCCGGGCCGGACATAAGCTCGCCGGCGCGCTGGGGGTCTTCACCGACGTGCTGGTCCGGGGCCGTCGGTGTCTGGACGCGGGAGCATCGACCGGTGGATTCACGGAGGTCCTCCTGCGCAACGGCGCCGGGCAGGTGGTCTCCGTCGACGTCGGACACGACCAACTCGTGCGCCAGATCCGCGATGACCCGCGGGTCGATGTGCACGAGGGGATGAACATCCGCGGGGTGACCCGCGAGATGATCGGTGGTCCCGTCGACCTCGTCGTCGCGGATCTGTCCTTCATTTCACTGCGTCTGGTCGTAGGCCCCCTGGCCGGGGTGACCCGCCCGGGTGGGGACCTGGTCCTGATGGTCAAACCCCAATTCGAAGTGGGACGGGACAACCTCGGGCGCACCGGTGTGGTGACCAGCGCGGAATTGCGCCGCCGGTCCGTCGAAGGGGTCGTCCAGGCGGCTCGGGAGGCGGGACTGTCCCTGGCCGGCCTGGCCCGCAGTCCCTTGCCCGGACAAGACGGAAACGTGGAGTTCTTCCTGCGGCTGAGCCGCGTAGCCACCGAAGACCTTCCACAACCGGACGCGGAGACCCCCGCATTGCCAGAAGTTGACTACTCTTGAAGGGAACCCGTTTCGGCCGGACGATTCCGTGTCAGGAACCGGTCAGAAGCACGCCTTCGTCTACCGTGAAGTAGGTTCACAAAAGGGAAGGAACGCATGAGACGAATACTCGTCCTGGCGCATACCGGGAGGGAAGACGCCCTGAGAGCGGCGTTGGATACCTGTCTTCGGTTGCGTGACTCCGGGCTCATCCCCGTGATGCGGCGCGACGAACTCCGAAACCTGCGCAACGCCCCCGATGGCAAGAGCCTCGAAGTGCAGATCCTCGACGAAGACGTCTCCTTGAGCGATATCGATCTCGGCATGGTCCTCGGCGGCGATGGCACCGTGCTGCGTGCGGCGGAAATGGTGCGCGAATCGGCGGTCCCGCTGTTGGGCGTCAATCTGGGCCATGTCGGATTCCTGGCCGAGAGCGAGCGGGCTGATCTACGCCATACCGTTGACTGGGTCGTGAACCGGCACTACGTGGTCGAGGAACGCATGGCCATCGATGTGCAGGTCTGGCTCGGAAACCGGAGGATTGCCCATACTTGGGCCTTGAACGAGGCCGCCGTGGAAAAGGCCAACCGGGAACGGATGATCGAGGTCGTCATGGAGGTCGACGGCCGCCCCATCAGCACCTTCGGGTGCGATGGGATGGTCATGGCCACGCCGACCGGCTCGACCGCTTATGCCTTCTCCGCCGGGGGACCGGTAGTCTGGCCCGGTGTCGAGGCCTTGATCCTGGTGCCGATTTCCGCCCATGCACTGTTCGCCAAACCACTGGTGGTCGCCCCGACGTCGACCATGGCGATCGAGATGTTGACGCGTACCGATGCCAGCGGAGTGCTGTGGTGTGACGGCCGTCGCACCCTGGATCTGCCGCCCGGATCCCGCGTCGAAGTGACCCGCTCCACGAAACCCGTGCGACTGGCCCGCGTGAACCGCACGCCGTTCAGCGAGCGGCTGGTCCGCAAATTTGAACTGCCCACCAGCGGTTGGCGTGGCCCGGTGGATGATGCACACCGTGATACCGCCACGTCCTCGCTACCGGTGGTGACCTCGCCCCTGCAAGTCATCGAGCCCCGCCACTACCAGCCGCGTCCCGATACGGAGCAGCATCCATGATCGAGGAGATCCGCATTTCGGACCTCGGCGTCATCACCAGGGCCACACTGGAACTGGATCCGGGCTTCACCGTCGTGACCGGCGAGACCGGTGCAGGCAAGACCATGGTCGTCACTGCCCTGGGGCTCCTCCTGGGCGACCGGGCCGACGCCGGTGCCGTCCGCCACGGAGCCAAGCAGGCAGTGGCCGAGGCAATATTGCGTCTGCCCTCCGATAGCCCGGCTTTGGCGCGGGCCGAAGACAGCGGTGCCCTGGTTGAAGAACACGCGGGGGATGCCGAGCTGATCCTGGCGCGCATCCTCAGCGCCGAGGGCCGGAGCAAGGCCGCCGTCGGTGGCACGGCCGCTCCGGTCGGGTTGCTCTCGGAGCTGGGTTCCCACCTGGTGGCTGTTCATGGGCAAAGCGACCAGCTGCGTCTGCGCAGTGCGGTGGCCCAACGTGAATCCCTCGACAAATTCGGCGGTCCCGAGCTGGCCGCTGCGCGCTCGGCCTACCAGGAGACCTTCGATGGCTGGAAGGCCGTGTCCGTGGAGCTGGAGGAGATCACCTCCGCATCCCGTGAGCGGGCCCGCGAAGCGGAATCCCTGCAGCTGGCCTTGGAGGAAATCGATGCCGTTGAACCACTGCCCGGCGAAGATGAGGACCTCAAGGCCGAGGCCCAGAAGCTGGGGAACGTGGAAGGACTCCGTTCTGCTGCCGTCACCGCCCACGCGGCACTCAGTGGAGATGAATTCAGCGAGGACCCCAACGCCGTCGGCCTGGTCGAGGTGGCCCGGCGTTCCCTCGAGCTCGTCGCCGATGACGACCCCGAGCTGCAGGCGCTCGGGAACCGGGTCAACGAGATCGGCATCCTGGTCGCCGATGTGTCCATGGAACTGGGTAGCTACCTGGGCACCTTGGACGGGGACGGACCCGGCCGGCTGGCCGAGGTCGAGGAACGCCGTTCGGCCCTGAACCAGCTGATCCGGAAATACGCTCCCACCATCGACGAAGTCATCAGTTGGTCCGAGACGGCCCGGAGGCGGCATATGGACCTGCAGGATGACACCGGACGGGTTGAGTCGCTCCAGGCCCAGCTGGACGGCTTGCAAGGGCGGCTGACGGAACAGGCTGCGGCACTCAGTGCCCTTCGCCGTGACGCCGCACAGCGGCTCTCCGAACGCGTCAGCTCCGAGCTGATGGCGCTGGCGATGCCCGATGCCCGTTTCGTCGTGGAAGTCACTGACGCCGAGGAACCGGTCAGGCATGGGGCCGATCAGATCTCGATGCTGTTGCAACCCCATGCCGGCAGCGCTCCCCGCCCCCTGGGCAAAGGGGCCTCGGGCGGCGAACTATCGCGGGTCATGTTGGCGATCGAGGTCGTGCTGGCCGAAACCGACCCGGTTCCGACGTTCGTCTTCGACGAGGTCGACTCCGGCGTGGGCGGCAAGGCGGCCGTTGAGATCGGAAAACGGCTGGCCATGCTGGCCCGTCATGTCCAGGTGATCGTGGTGACCCACCTGCCCCAGGTCGCCGCCTACGCCCAGCGCCATATCCGCGTGATCAAGAACTCCGATGCCCAAGCACAGGAAGGCGCGGGCTTCACGGCCAGCGACGTCGTCCGGCTCGAGGAAGGCGATCGCGTCCGTGAATTGGCTCGCATGCTGGCCGGGGCCGAAGACTCCGACACGGCCCAGGCACATGCGGAGGAATTGCTTGAAAGCGCTCGTCAGGCCGTATCGAGCTTCGTGACATAGCTTTTCCGGACGCGGATACCAGCGTCCGGGAGATAGATTGACGACAACCCGTCCAGCAAATAGATGATAGGCTCGAACCCCGTGGTGCAGCGAACAATTTCCAAGTCCCGGTCCGAAACTACCAAGCAGATCTTTGTCACCGGTGGTGTGGCGTCGTCCCTCGGAAAGGGGCTGACGGCTTCCAGCCTCGGTCACCTGCTGCGGGCACGTGGCCTCACGGTGACCATGCAGAAACTGGATCCATATCTGAACGTGGATCCCGGCACGATGAACCCCTTCCAACACGGCGAAGTCTTCGTCACCGATGATGGGTCCGAGACGGATCTCGACATCGGCCACTACGAACGCTTCCTGGACGAGAACCTCGACGGTTCGGCCAACGTGACCACGGGACAGGTCTACTCCCGGGTCATCGAAAAGGAACGTCGCGGTGACTACTTGGGTGATACCGTCCAGGTCATCCCGCATATCACCGACGAGATCAAGCGTCGCATGCGGCTGCCGTCCGAGGCGGAGGACGCCCCCGACGTGATCATCACCGAAATCGGTGGCACCGTCGGAGACATCGAATCGCAGCCCTTCCTCGAATCCGCCCGTCAGGTCCGCCAGGACGTCGGCCGGAATAATGTGTTCTTCGTTCACGTGTCGTTGGTGCCTTATATCGGCCCATCCCACGAGCTGAAGACCAAGCCGACCCAGCACTCGGTGGCGGCATTGCGCTCGATCGGCATCCAGCCCGACGCCCTGGTGATCCGTTCGGACCGCGAAATCCCGACTGAGATGCGGGAGAAGCTCGGCCGCACCTGTGACGTCGATCCGGAGGCAGTCATCAACTGCGCCGATGCCCCGAGCATCTACGACATCCCCGTGACGATCCACGACCAGGGACTGGACGCCTACATCGTGCAGTCCCTGGGCCTGAAGTTCAAGGATGTCGACTGGACCCAATGGACCCGCCTGCTGCATGCGGTCCATCACCCGGACCATGAGCTCGAAGTGGCATTGGTCGGCAAGTACATCGAGCTACCCGACGCCTACCTTTCCGTCACCGAGGCGCTGCGCGCCGGCGGATTCGCCAACGGCGCCCGGGTCAAGATCCGCTGGGTCCCTTCCGACGACTGCGCCACCGAGGCAGGAGCCAAGAAGTCCCTGCACGGGGTGGACGCCATCTGTGTTCCCGGAGGCTTCGGCATCCGTGGGCTTGACGGCAAACTCGGGGCCTTGAAATTCGCCCGCGAAACCGGCATGCCGACCCTGGGCCTGTGCCTGGGCCTGCAGTCGATGGTCATCGAATACGCCCGCAACGTCGCCGGCCTGGCCGAGGCGTCCTCGACCGAGTTCGAGCCCGATTCGGTGCACCCGGTCATCGCCACGATGGCCGAACAGCAGCACATCGTCGACGGCGAGGGCGATTTGGGAGGCACGATGCGTCTGGGGCTCTACGACGCGACCCTGGGCGAAGGCACGGTCGTGGCCGCGACCTACGGAGCCACGCAGGTCTCCGAACGCCACCGCCACCGCTATGAGGTCAACAACAACTACCGCAAGCAGTTGGAGGAAGCCGGACTGGTCTTCTCGGGGACTTCCCCGGACGGCGACCTGGTTGAATTCGTGGAACTGCCGGCCGAGAAGCACCCGTACTACGTCTCCACCCAGGCGCACCCGGAACTGAGCTCGCGTCCGACCAGGCCGCACCCGCTGTTCGCCGGGCTGATCAAGGCGGGGCTGGACCACCAGAAAGCCGGTCGATAGACCATGGCGACCCCCGAGCGACAGGACGCGGGACCGGTAGACGAAATCAGTCGGCGCCGCGTGCTCCACTCCGAGTCCGTGTATTCGGGGCGGATCTGGAACGTGCTGCAGGACACCTTCGAACTGTCCGAAGGTGGCCAACCGCTGGTGCGTGACTACGTCGCCCACCCGGGAGCCGTGGCGATCCTGGTTCTGGATGACCAGGACCGGGTCCTGTTGGTGCGTCAATATCGCCACCCGGTGGGCATGCAGCTATGGGAGATCCCCGCGGGACTGCTGGACATGGAGGGGGAGCTGCCCCAGCATGCGGCGGCCCGTGAACTGGCCGAGGAAGCAGACCTGACGGCCGGACGGTGGGAGGTCCTGGTGGATATGTTCAATTCACCGGGTTCCTCCAGCGAGGCATTGCGCGTCTACCTGGCCCGTGACCCGCAGTTGATTCCTGCCGGCCAGCGTTTCGAACGCACCGAGGAAGAAGCGGAAATGCAGTGGGAATGGGTTCCGCTCGCCGAGGCCGTCCAAGCGGTATTGGCCGGAAACATCCACAACCTTTCGGCGGTTGCCGGGGTCATGGCCGCGGCCACCGCCAGGGCCCAGGACTTCACCGGCCTGCGCCCTGCCGACGAACCATGGACGGCCCACCCTCGTCTGCGGGCTTCCGGGGGATAGGGATCGGGTGAGCACATGTCCATGGCCGTGACACCGGAACCGGCAGCCACCGGTGACGGCGGGGGGATTCCCGGACCGCTGGCTCGAGAGCTGGCCTCCTACCTCCAGCACGTCGCCGTCGAACGGGGGATGGCGGCCAATACCGTGGCCGCCTACCGCCGGGACCTGCAGCGCTACGCCACGTTTCTCGCCGGCCGGGACATCGAGTCCGCGGCGGGAATCACCCGCCATCATTTGACCGAGTTCACCCAATCCCTGCGTGACGGATCGGATGGAGGGGCCCCTCTCAGCGCCCGTTCGGCGGCTCGTTGTGTCGTCGCGGTGAGGGGTCTGCACCGGTTCTGGGCCCTGGAGGGGACCACCACCGACAACCCGGCTGCGGATCTGCACCCCCCGGCCGCCGGGCAGCGCCTGCCCAAGGCCATCAGTGTTGCCGAGGTGACCTCGATCCTCGAGGCGGTTCCCACCGACTCCGAAGCAGGTCTCCGCGACCGGGCACTTCTGGAGTTCTTGTATTCCACCGGTGCGCGCATCAGCGAGGCCGTGGGCCTGGACGTCGATGACCTGCATCTGGAACGCCCCGCCGATGGTCCTGCGGTCGTTCGTCTGTTCGGCAAAGGCTCCAAGGAACGCGTGGTCCCGCTGGGATCCTATGCCGCCGCGGCGCTGGAGGCCTATCTGATCCGGGGACGCCCCGGCATGGCCGCCAAGGGCCAGGGAACACCCGGGCTGTTCCTGAACCTCCGGGGCGGTCGGTTGAGCAGGCAGTCTGCCTGGTCGGTGCTCAAGGTCGCCGCCGAACGCTCAGGCATCGGGAAGGACGTCTCCCCGCACACGCTGAGGCATTCCTTCGCCACCCATCTGCTTGAAGGCGGAGCCGATGTGCGGGTCGTCCAGGAACTGCTCGGCCATGCCTCGGTGACGACCACACAGGTCTACACCATGCTCAATGCCCAGACCCTCCGCGAGGTGTACGCCGCCACGCACCCCCGGGCAAACCACTAGGAACGGATCTTCGACATCATGGCACCCACACCGGCAACCCCACCCGTGCAGGTCGTCCTGTGCCTGCCCATCCTGAATGGGCTCACCGGACGCCAAGTGCTCCTGGGGCTGAAGCAACGGGGCTTCGGCGCCGGCCACGTGGTGGCCCCCGGAGGGAAGATCGAGCCGGGGGAGAGCCCGGCCCAGGCGGCGGCACGGGAACTGCACGAGGAAACCTCGGTGCTCACCGATCCGGCCACGCTGGAACCTGCCGCCCGGGTCTATTTCCGTTTCCCGGCCAACCCCGCGGCGGATATGGACTGCCAGGTCTTCCTGACCACGGAATTCTCCGGCATGGCCGCCGCCTCGGACGAACTCCTCCCGGGCTGGTATCCGGTCGGGCACCTGCCGTTGGACCGGATGTGGGAGGATTCCCCGCTGTGGCTGGACCGGCTGTTCCGTGGTGAACGCTTCGATGCCCTGGTCCGGTTGGGTGATGACAACGAATCGGTGGCGCACTTTGCCACGATTGCCTGGCCGGAGGGCACAATGCCTGATGCCCCTGCCACGGAATCCGATTTCCCCACCCCGGCATAACGCGTCTCGGGACCAAGCCTTCGCGGGCGGGCCCGGCAGGACGGCAGCCAGGGGCGGCGTTCATAATCTAGTGGATAAGTAGCCTAGGAGACCTGACTCCTCATTTTCGAGGCCCTGCGATGTCCCGAACGACCAATCATCGTCGTCGATGGCCGAACGCCCGCGGTTCGGGCAGGATGTCTGCAAGGGGGTGTCGGTCCAATGCCCGGACTCCAGCTGCCACCGGGGGACCGCCCCGAGGCGGAAGGACGGTTTTCAACGGAAGGACACCGATGCCGGTCGGGGCTCATCAGGCAGGGGGCACACGCCGCGCCGTGCCGAAGAGGACGGTCTTCCTGACGGGGGCTAGCGGATCGATGGGTTCCGCCGCACTGGCCGAACTGGTCCGACGCCGGGACAAGTTCGACCTCGTGATACTGGTCCAGCATTCGCTCCGGGCCCGGCGTGCCTTGCGGCGCTACATGGCCATGCCCGGACTCCGGATCATCTGGGGCGACCTGCGTGACTACGCCGCGGTGCTCGAAGGGGTCGACGGAGCCGATTACGTCCTCCATGCGGCCGCCCTCATTTCCCCGGCCGCGGATCGTGATCCGGTGGCCACCGATCAGATCAACGTCGGGTCGATCATCAACATCCTCCGGGCGATCCGGGCACAACCCGATCCCGATGCCGTGCACCTGGTGTCGATCGGCTCCGTGGCGATGACGGGCAGCAGGCTGCCGCCGATCCATTGGGGACGTGTGGGGGATCCGATCGCCCCGGCGGTGGGGGACCACTACGCCGTCAGCAAGATCGAGGCGGAACGGCTCGTCGTGGAATCCGGCTTGGCCCACTGGGTCTCACTGCGCCAGACCTTCATCTGCATCCCGCGATTGTTGAGCCTCCTGCACCCGATCCTGTTCCACCAGCCGTTGGACACCGTCTTCGAGCTCGTGACGGCACGTGACTCGGGCCGGCTGTTGGCCAACGCCTGCGAGGAGGGGGTCGGAGGCGACTTCTGGCGCCACGTCTACAACATCGGTGGTGGCGAGGACTGCCGCGTGGGGTACCTGGAATACCTGGACCGGGTGTTCAGCAGGTTGGGCCTGCCCCCGAGCCGGAAACTCTTCCGCCGTTCGTGGTTCGCGTTGAAGAACTTCCATTGCCAGTGGTTCCTTGACTCGGACGTCCTCGAAAAGCACCTGGAATTCCGCCGCGACGGCTTCGAGGAATATCTTGACCAGGTCGCTTCACAGGCCTCCTGGTACCTGAAGGCAGGGGTCGCGCGGCTCGTGCCGGGCTGGCTGCTGAGGGAGCTGCTGATGAAACGGATCGCCAGGAGGCCCGAAGGACCTCTGCACTGGATCCAGGGAAACGACCACGAGCGCATCGCGGCCTTCTTCGGGACGCGCACAAACTGGGAATCCATTCCCGGATGGGCGGAGGAGATCGGCGAACCCGGCCCGCCACGATCGCTCAGCCACGGCTTCGACGACCAGCTCCCCGACGCCGAACTCGGGGTCGTCCAGGCGCAATCGGCCGCGGCGTTCCGTGGAGGCGAGTATCTGGGGTCGTCCCTGGAACCCGGTGAGCTGCATACCCCGGCCTTCTGGCGGTGCGCCTTCGGCCACGAATTTTCGGCAACCCCCTACCTGGTCCTCCGCGCGGGGCATTGGTGCCCGGAATGCCAGGCACCTCCGTGGGACTTCGACCGGATCGCCGCCGTGAACCCCTTTTTCGCGCAGGTCTGGCCGACCGCCGAGCACCGGGGCCCCGACACGGAGAACGGCGGTGCCGAACCCCCGTTGGGGGCCGACACCGCCGTCGCCGGAGAGTAGATCCGGCGCTAGAGCTCGCGCTGATCCGGGCCGTTGTAGGCCGATAGCGGGCGGATCAGCGCGTTGTTGGCGCGCTGTTCCATGATGTGCGAGGTCCAGCCGGAAATACGCGAGGCGATGAACAACGGGGTGAACATCTGGGTGTCGAAGCCCATCAGGTGGTACGTCGGCCCCGCGGGGTAGTCGAGGTTGGGCTTGATGTCCTTCGCCTCGGCCATGGCGGACTCCAGCCCGTCATACAGTCCCAGGAGCTCGGCGCGGCCGTAGTAGGCGACCATCGCATCGAGTGCCTTCTTCATGGTGGGCACCCGGGAGTCGCCGTTCTTGTAGACGCGGTGTCCGAAGCCCATGACCTTCTTCTTGGCGGCCAGGGCCTCCTCCATCCACTTCTTGGCGCGGATGGCCGCGTCCTCGCGGGTCTCGTCCTTGCGGATGCCCAACTCCTCGAAGGTGTCCATGACGGCTTCGTTGGCACCCCCGTGCAGGGAGCCCTTCAAGGCACCGATGGCCCCGACGACCGCCGAATGCATATCCGACAGGGTCGAGGTGATCACCCGTGCGGTGAAGGTGGAGGCGTTGAACGAATGCTCCGCGTAGAGGACCATCGACACCCGGAAGGCGTCCACGACCTCCGCGGGTGCTTCTTCTCCGTTGGTCATCCACAGGAAGTTCTGCGAATAGTCCAGATCATCACGCGGGGCGACCACGTCCTGGTTCCGGCGACGACGCTGGTCGTAGGCCAGGACCGCGGGGAAACGGGCCAACAACGACTTGGCCTTTTCCAGTTCCGCCTCCGGGGATGCGTCCTCGGCCAACGGGTGGTTGGCCCCGAGCACCGAAACCGCGGTCCGGGCCACGTCCATCGGGTGGCAATCCAACGGCAACAGGTCCACTGCGGCCTTGACGTTGTCCTGCAAGGCACGATTGGACCGCTCGAAGGAGACGAACTCCTCCAGTTCCGAGGCGCTGGGGAGTTCCCCGGTCCACAGAAGCAACGCCACTTCCTCGAAGCTCTTCCGGGCGGCCAGGTCCTGGACCGGGTAGCCACGGTAGAGCAGGGAATTGGTCTCGGGGTTGACCTTGGAGACGGCGGTGTAGTCGACGACGACCCCGGCCAGGCCCTTTTTGATGTCGGTCTCGGTTTCGCTCATGCTTACTGCTCCTTTGAACCCGATGGGAGATTTGCGCCATTGCCGTCGATCTCGAGCCCGGGGACCTGGAAATTGAAGATCCCGGTATCGAAGCGGTTGTACGCTTCATAGTCCACCAGATCATACAGCCGGGCGCGGGTCAGCATCTGCGGGACCTGCTCCTGCTGGGTCCCCTGGGCGCTGATGGTGTCCAGGACGCGCTCGGCGGCACCCATGGCGCTGCGCAGCAAGGTCACGGGGTAGATCACCAGGGAGACGCCGGTCGCGGCCAGTTCGTCACGGGTGAACAATTCCGATTTGCCGAATTCGGTCATGTTCGCCAGCACCGGCACATCCACGGCTTGGCAGATGGCCTCGAACTCCGAGAGGTCCTTCATCGCCTCGGGGAAGATGGCGTCCGCTCCCGCATCGACCAGGGCCTTGGCCCGCTCCACGGCGGCCTGCAGCCCATCCACGGCCCGCACATCGGTCCGGGCCATGATCAGGAAGTTAGGATCCCTGCGGGCATCGGCGGCGGCAGCGATCCGCTTGACCATGGTCTCCAGATCCACGACGTTCTTGCCATCGAGGTGGCCGCAGCGCTTCGGGTTGAACTGGTCCTCGATATGGCAACCGGCCAGACCTGCATGCTCGAGTTCCTGGATGGTGCGGGCCACGTTCATCGGTTCACCGAAACCGGTGTCGGCATCGACGATCGCCGGAAGATCGGTCATCCGGGCGATCTGCCCGGCCCGGCCGGCTACTTCACTCAGCGTGGTCAGCCCGACATCGGGCAGACCGAGTTCGTTGGCGAGCACGGCACCGGAGATGTAGACGCCGTCGAACCCCTTTTCCTCGATCAACCGGGCCGAGAGCGGGTTGAAGGCTCCGGGGAACTGGCGGGCAGTCCCGGGGACCAGCATCTCGCGCAGGGCGCGGCGCTTGGCCTCGGCGGTGGTGGTGGAATACAACATCTAGAACAGTCCCTTCGGTGCGGCGGCAGCGTCGATGACACCCGGTGCTGCCACGATGTTCAGCTGGTCCATTTCCCCTGCGGCCAGCTCGGGCAGCCGCTCGGCGGTCGCGATGAAACGCTCGATCTCCTCCGGGGCGACCATTCCTTCGGCCAGCGAGCGGAACTTGTTGATGTACTGTTCGCGGGCGAACGGACGGGCCCCGAGGGGGTGGGCGTCGGCGACGGCGATGTCATCGGTGATGACCGTGCCGTCATTCAGCGTGATCTCCACTGATCCGCCGAAGGCCTTCTCGGCGATGTCCTTCGAATGGTAGCGGCGGGTCCATTCGGCATCTTCTTCGGTGGTGACCTTATGCCACAGTTCCACGGTGTCGGCCCGCCCGGCGCGCTCGGGGGCGTAGGAATCGACGTGGTGCCAGGAGCCGTCCTGCAGGGCCACGGTGAAGATGTACGGGATCGAGTGGTCCAGCGTCTCTCGGGAGGCGGTCGGATCGTACTTCTGCGGGTCGTTGGCGCCGGAACCGATGACGAAGTGGGTGTGGTGGCTGGTCTTGATCAGCACGGACTTCACGTTCGCCGGGTCGGTGGCCTCGGGGTGTTCGCCATGGAGCTTGCGGGCCAGGTCGATCCACGCCTGTGCCTGGTACTCGGCGGAGTGCTCCTTGGTGTAGGTATCCATGATCGCGCGCTTGGTTTCACCGGGGGCGGGCAGCGGCACCGTGTAGGAGGCGTCGGGTCCGTCGAGCATCCAGGCGATGACGCCGTCCTCGCCTTCGTAGATCGGCACGGGGGAGGTCTGGCCGCGCATGGCACGGTCGGCGGCCTCGACGGCCATCTTGCCGGCGAAGGCCGGGGCGTGGGCCTTCCAGGTGGAGATCTCGCCCTTGCGCGACTGGCGGGTCGCCGTGGTGGTGTGCAGTCCCTGGCCGACGGCCTGGAAGATGGTCTCGACCTCGAGACCCAACAGGGTGCCGATTCCGGCGGCAGCGGAGGGGCCGAGGTGGGCGACGTGGTCGATCTTGTGTTCGTGCAGGCAGATGGACTTCACCAGGTCGACCTGGATCTCGTAGCCGGTGGCGATGGCGCGCACGACGTCGGCACCGGTGGCACCGGTGTGCTGGGCGACGGCGAGGATCGGAGGGATGTTGTCGCCGGGGTGGGAATACTCGGCGGCCAGGAAGGTGTCGTGGTAGTCGAGTTCACGCACGGCGACCCCGTTGGCCCAGGCAGCCCACTCGGGGGAGACCTTCTCGGTGATCCCGAAGACCGATGCGCCCGCGCCGCCGGAGCTGGGTGCGTGGCAGAGGGCCTGGGCACGGGCGGCGATGATGGGGCCGCGGTTCAGCGAGGCCACGGCGACCGAGGCGTTGTCGATCACCCGGTTGATGACCATGTCGGTGACCTCGGCGGAAACCTCCACCGGATCGGCGGCGACGGTGGCGATCTTATGGGCCAGCTGCTCCTCGCGGGGCAGGTTCTCTTCCGAACGGTAGACGCGGACTGGGTGGTTGATCATGCTGAAGCCTCTTTCGGTAGGGCATGGGATTTGATGTGTTCAAGACTGTTGTGCAGGTGCAGCAGCGTGGCGGCCGACGCGAGTCCGGGATCCCCGGAGGCCACGGCCCGGGCGATCTGGGCGTGTTCGCGGGCCGAGGCACGCAGCCGCGCCGGGGCATCATGGGAGAGCCGGCGCAACCGTGCCAGGTGCACGCGCAGGCCCTGGAGTGCCTGCGCGAGATAGGCATTGGATGCGGCGTCCTCGATGGCGGCATCCAGCTCGCCGGCCAAGGAATAATAGCCATCGCGCTCGGCGGCGGCACTGAGCGTGCGGGCCGCGGCGTCGAAGCGTCGGGCCAGTTCGTTGAAGACGGCCGGACGGCCGGTCCTGGCTGCGCTGCGCGCGGCTTCGACCTCCAGGGCCCGGCGGAGCGAAAACAGGTCATCGACATGGTCCAGGGAGACATCGGAGACCACGACCCCGCGACCTCGTTGGGATACGGCCAGACCATCGGCAGCCAGTCGTGACAAGGCCTCCCGCAGCGGGGTGCGGGAAACGCCGAGTCGTTCGGCCTGCTCCACCTCACCGAGCACCGAGCCCGGCGGCAGGGCCCACGAGACGATGTCCCGTCGCAGCGCCGCGTAGGCCTTATCACTTGCCTTCATGCCATCAGTGTATACAAGAACTCGAGATGATGCCCAGAGGATTGGGGGTCCTATCGAGTTTTCGTGAGTAGATTCGGGATCTATGTATACATAATGGTTGAGCCTCTGTGACCCGGGCCATAGAGTGGGCCCATTACCTGCCCATCTACGAGGGAGTGCCTGATGTCTGACTACCGTGAAACCTATGCCGCCAGTACCGAGGATCCCGCCGCCTTCTGGCTGGAAGCGGCCACGCTGGTTGACTGGAGCACCCGCCCCGAACGCGGGCTGGACGACTCCCGGGCACCGTTGTACGGATGGTATCCGGACGGGAGGCTGAACCTCACCGTGAACGCCTTGGACCGCCATGTGGCCGCCGGTCGCGGGGACCAGGCGGCCCTGGTCTACGATTCCGCGGTCCTGGGGACCCGGCGCAGTTACACCTATGCGGAGCTGCTCGACGAGGTCTCGCGCTTCGCCGGGGTCCTGCGGGACCGGGGGATCGAGGCGGGGGACCGGGTCATCCTGTATCTGCCGATGATCCCGCAGGCCGCGATCGCCATGCTGGCCTGTGCCCGGATCGGGGCCGTGCACTCGGTGGTCTTCGGCGGGTTCGCCGCGAAGGAACTGGCGGCCCGGATCAACGATTGCCGCCCGAAGGCCATTGTCACCGCCACCGGCGGGGTCGAACCGGCCCGCCGTGTCGAATACCTGCCGGTGGTTGCCGAGGCGATGGAGACGGCGGCACATAAAATGGGCACCGTCGTCGTGCACCACCGTGAGGGCTTCCAGCACGACCGTTCCGAATACGGAGGCACCCCTGCCGGGTGGCTCGATTGGGAGGACCTCACCGCAGCGGCCGAGCCCGCGGGCCCGGTGGACATGGCCGCCGGGGACCCCCTCTACATCCTCTACACCTCCGGAACGACCGGGTCCCCCAAGGGAGTGGTCCGCGATACCGGCGGGTACGCGGTGGCCATGGCATGGTCGATGCGCAACATCTACGGAGTCGAAGCCGGCGAGACCATGTTCACCGCCTCCGACGTCGGTTGGGTGGTGGGCCACTCCTACATCGTCTACGGGCCGCTGATCGCCGGGGCGACGACGGTGCTGTACGAGGGCAAGCCGGTCGGCACCCCCGATGCCGGTGCCTTCTGGCGGGTCGTGGCAGAACACGAGGTCGACGTCATGTTCACGGCCCCGACCGCGCTGCGGGCGATCCGCAAGGCGGACCCTCGGGCGGAACTGCTGGAGAACTACGACACCTCGCGGTTGCGGGCGCTCTTCGTCGCCGGTGAACGGCTGGACCCGGACACCTTCAGCTGGGCCGGAGAGGTCCTGGGGGTGCCCATCGTCGACAACTGGTGGCAGACGGAGACCGGCTGGCCGATCGCCTCCAACCTGCTGGGCCTCGAGGCACTCCCGATCAAACCGGGGTCCCCGACCGTGCCGGTCCCGGGATACCACGTGACGATCCTGGATCCGCTGGGCGAACCGGTCGGGCCCGGGCAGGAGGGGAACATCGTCCTGGAGCTGCCGCTGCCCCCGGGGGCGCTGCGGACCCTGTGGGGCAAAGACGAGCGCTACCGCTCGGCCTACCTCGACCAGTTCCCCGGCTTCTACACCACCGGTGACTCGGGCTACCTGGACGAGGACGGCTATCTCTATGTGATGGGTCGTACCGATGACGTGATCAACGTCGCCGGGCACCGGCTCTCCACCGGGGCGATCGAACAGGTCCTGGGGGCCCACCCCGCGGTGGCCGAATGCGCGGTCATCGGGGTGGCCGACGACCTCAAGGGCCAGAGCGCCTGCGGTTTCGTGGTGCTCAAATCGGGGATCTCCACCTCCGAGGAACAACTCGCCACCGAGCTGGTGGCCCTGGTGCGTGAGCGGATCGGACCAGTGGCCGACTTCCGCCGGGTCCGGGTGGTCGAGGCCCTGCCCAAGACGCGCTCCGGGAAGATCCTGCGCAAGACGATGCGTCAGATCGCCGACGGCAAGGCCTACTCGGTACCCTCGACGATCGAGGACCCCGCGGTCATCGAGGCGCTGCTGCCGTTCCTGCGGATGGAGTGAGGCGGCAGGATCGGGTGTGCCTACCGCCAACGGTATTCATATTCCGGCCGGCCCGGGGTGCCATATCGCGGTGACTTGATCGCCTGATCGGCCCCGGCAAGGTATTCCAGATAGCGGCGGGCGGTCACGCGGGACAGCTGCACGACGTCGGCGACTTCGGTGGCTGACAAAGCCGTCGGTTTGCTCTGGAGGGCACCGGAGACCGCCGCGAGCGTCTCCTCCTGCAACCCCTTGGGCAACCGGGTGGGGGCCACCGTGCGCAAGGCAGCCAAGGCGCTGTCGATCGAGGCCTGCGTGGCAGTGCCCTCCGCATCGGCAAGGTTGAGCCGGAAGTTCCGGTGGTTGTCCAGCCTCTCCCGGAACACGGCGAAGCTGAACGGCTTGATCAGGTACTGCGTCACCCCGGCCGACAGTGCCGTTTTGACCACGTGGAGATCCCGGACGGCGGTGATGGCGATGATGTCCACGGTATGCCCGCGGCCGCGGATCCGCCGCGCCACATCGAGGCCGTGGAGGTCGGTTAGATTCATATCCAGCAGGACCAGATCGATCGGGGCCCCGACGGTGGCCGCCGCGTCGAGCCTGGCGAGCGCCCCGCCGCCGGTGAGCACGACGGCATCGACCACGTAGCCCGGGATCCGGCGCACATAGTCTGCGTGGGCCTGGGCGGTCATCGGTTCGTCATCGACGATGAGCGTGCGCAATTCGCGGTCAGTGGCCATGGTCGACACCTCCTGATGATGGGTGGTCGGGGATCTGGCGGCCCAGTGGCAAGGTGATGGTGAAGATTGCGCCACCGTCGGATTCAACCTCGAGCGTTCCGTTGAGCCGGGCCACGGCCTGCCGGACAAGGGCCAGCCCGAGTCCGCGTCCCCCAGGAGCCCCGGGGCCCTTGGACGTGCCACCGAGACGGAAGATCTCCTCGAGCTGGTCGGTGTCGACCCCCGGCCCGGAATCGGCAACGGAGATGATCAGCATCTGGTCCGCCACCGAGAAGTCGGCCCAGACGGTGCGGAGCGGTGAGGTGGCGGCGGCATCGAAGGCGTTATCGAGCAGGTTGCCCGTCAAGGTGACCAGATCCCGGGCATCCAGCGCCCCCGGAGGAAGGTCCCCGCTGGCAGACATCGTCAAACGGATCCCGCGTTCGTGGGCCTGGGCCGCCTTGCCGATCATCAGGGCGGTCAGGAACGGCTCGTCGATGGACTGCACGAACTCGTCGGTGAGCCGCTGGGACTCGTATTGGTCCTGCACGGCGAATTCCAGCGCCTCCCGTTCGCGACCAAGTTCGATCATGGTCGCCACGGTATGGAGCCGGTTGGCATGTTCGTGCGTCTGGGCCCGCAGCGCCTCGGAGAGCGTCTTCATCGACTCCAGTTCCCCCGTCAGCGCCTGCAGCTCCGTGTGGTCACGCAAGGTGGCCACCGTGCCCAGCTGGCGCGGGGTTGGACGGGCCGCCGGCTCTCCCCGGCGCAGCCCACCGGACCTGCGGAACGGAAAGACGGGCGAAGGGCCGATATCCGGTTCGCTCGCGCGCTGTTGGCTGATCACCAGGATCCTTTCGCGGGTCAGATGGATCTCATCGGTGGCCCTGCGGCCCGACGCGAAGAGCTCCAGGACCGTCTCGGGTAGTCCCAGCTCCGCCACCGGAGCAGGTTTCAATGCTCCGGCCGGCGGGAGCGCCAACAGGTCTGCAGCCTGGTCGTTGTAGAGCACGAGGCGACGGTGGTCATCAATGAGCACCAGGCCTTCGCGCAGCGAATGCAGTGCCGAATCGTAGTAGGCGAAGAGGCTGCGCAGTTCCTCGGGACCATATCCCAGGGTCACCCGGCGTAAATACCGACTGAGCAGCCAGGAACCGAGACTGCCGAGGATCGTCGCGGCCAGAGCCACCCAGAGGACCGTGGGCAAGGAGGCCGCCTGAGCCAGGGACAGGCTCTGCAGGGTCACCCCGACGGCGACCATCGCGATCACCCCGCCCCCGTCGTCGTGCACCGGGGCGATCGCCCGGACGGAGGGGCCGAGGGTGCCCTCGTATTCCTCGACCTGGCTGTGCCCGGCCAAGGCCTGATCGATGCTGCCGATATAGGGGCGGCCCAGCTCGTCGGGATTCGGGTGCGTGAACCGCGTGCGGTCGGGAGCCATGATCGTCACAAAGTCGACGTGTGCCATGGCATCGACCTTCCGCGTGTAGGGCTGCAGTGCGTCAGAAGGGGCAGGACCGGTGACGGAGTCCTCCACGAAGGGGTCGTTGGCGAGGGTCACCGCAATGCCGAGGACCCGGTCCGCCGTCGCCTCCCGGGCCTGGGTCTGTGCCGTGGCGTAGTTGCTTGCACTGACGGCGGCACAGATCAGGACGACCAGCAGCAGCTGGGCCAGGAACAACCGGCTGGCCAGCGAAAAAGTACCCTGCACCGTTGGATGTGCCTTCGCCGCCATGGGGTCCTCCTTGGAATCCGTCACCAAGTTTCGCACGGGGACCGGCGGACCCGGCGCGGAGACGCGTGACCAATATGAACGCAAGCGTGAGGTGAATCACTTTCGGTCCGACCATGGAGGGAACCCATATTTCGAAGAGCAGAAGGAGCCGGCATGGCAACGAAGCCAGCAGCATATGAACCCAGTCCCGGAAGCGTGGCGGCCGGTCAGCCTCCAGTGCGGAAGAAGGACAGGACCCACTGGCTGTACATCATGGTCATCATCGCCGTCGTCCTGGGCGCGACGATCGGACTGGTCTTCCCGGAGGTCGGCAAATCGCTCAAGCCACTGGGCACCGCTTTCGTCGCACTGATCAAGATGATCATCGCCCCGATCATCTTCTGCACCATCGTCCTCGGTGTCGGCTCGGTGGCCCGGGCCGCGACGGTCGGCAAGGTCGGCGGTCTGGCGCTGGGCTACTTCATCACGATGTCCACCTTTGCCCTGGCCATCGGCCTGCTCGTGGGAAACCTGATCCACCCCGGTTCAGGACTGCATCTGCAGCCCTACGATGCGGCCGCGGGGGATCAGGACAGCGGAACCGTTGATTTCCTGATGAGCCTGATCCCCGGTTCCATCCCGGTGCTGCCCACCCTCGTGCTGGCACTGCTGGTCGGCTTCGCCCTGCAGTCCATGGGCAAATCCGGGGAAGCGGTGCTCAAGGGCATCCAGCACATCCAGGGCGTGGTCTTCAAACTGATGATGATGATCATGTGGGCCGCCCCGATCGGCGCCTTCGGGGCCATCGCCGCAGTGGTGGGGGCCACCGGCTGGGCGGCCATCGGCTCCATGGCCATCCTCATGGGTTCCTTCTACATCACGTGTGCGCTGTTCATCCTCGTGATCCTGGGCTCGATCCTCAAGGCGGTGACGGGGCTGAACATCCTGAAGCTGATGAAATACCTGGCCCGGGAATACCTGCTGATCTTCTCCACCTCATCCTCCGAATCGGCCCTGCCGCGCCTCATGGCCAAGATGGAGCATGCCGGGGTCTCCCGGCCGGTGGTGGGGATCACCGTGCCGACCGGCTATTCCTTCAACCTCGACGGCACGGCGATCTACCTGACGATGGCCTCGCTCTTCGTCTCCACCGCCATGGGGATGCCCATGAACCTGGGCGAACAAATATCGTTGCTGGTGTTCATGATCATCGCTTCCAAGGGCGCCGCCGGAGTCACCGGCGCCGGACTGGCCACGCTGGCTGCCGGTCTGCAATCACACCGTCCCGAGCTACTCGACGGCATGGGAGTGATCGTGGGCATCGATAAGTTCATGTCGGAAGCCCGCGCACTCACGAACTTCACCGGCAACGCCGTCGCCACCTTGCTGATCGGCAAGTGGACCCGCGAAATCGATATGGAGCAAACCCGCGCGGTGCTCTCCGGCCAGCGCCCGTTCGATGAGCTCTCGCTGGAACCAGAGGCTTTCGAGGCCGAGGCCGAGGCGCAAGCCGGGCAAAACCTGCCCGAACCGGCGCTCACGCATTAGCCGCCTCATGCACCTCGCCGTCGACCGGTTCGGCCCATGGGGCGGACCGGTCGACCGCGCCCTTCCGGCGGTGGAAGCCGTCCGCCCGGGGTCAACCCTCGAGTTCAGCTTCAAGGTAAAGGCTCGCCGTTTGCCGGCAAACCTGCGCGGTTGCGGACCGTCGCAGCGATAGCCTAGAGGCTAGGCAGTGAGAGAAGTAAGCAACGATCGGAAGCGTGGTTCATACCGTGAGCGAGGAAAAGGGTTCGAGGACTCGGACAGCAGGGTTGCTGAAGGAGCCGCCGGTGGTCGGGCCCACCGGTCGACCCCTGACGAATTTCCCCGAACCACAGCCGTTGGAAAGCCACGGCCCGGCCCGCATCATCGCGATGGTGAACCAGAAGGGCGGGGTCGGCAAGACGACCTCGACCATCAACCTCGCAGCCGCGCTCGCCGAATACGGTCGTAAGGTGCTGTTGGTCGACTTCGACCCGCAGGGAGCCCTCAGCGCCGGATTCGGAACCAACCCGCATGAGCTGGACATCACCGTCTACAACGTGCTGCTCGAACGCAAGACCAGCATCCATGATGCGATCCTGGGCACCGACATCGAGAACATCGACCTGTTGCCGGCGAACATCGACCTCTCGGCCGCCGAGGTCCAGCTGGTCAACGAGGTGGCCCGTGAACAGGTGCTCGAACGGGCCCTGCGCAAGGTCTCCGACGACTACGACGTCATCCTCATCGACTGCCAGCCCTCGTTGGGATTGTTGACCGTCAATGCGCTGACCGCAGCCCACGGGGTGATCATCCCGCTGACCGCCGAGTTCTTCGCCCTGCGTGCCGTGGCCCTGCTGGTGGAGACCATCGACAAGGTCCAGGACCGGTTGAACCCCTCCCTGCAGGTGGACGGCGTCCTGGCCACGATGTACGACGCCAGGACCTTGCACTCCCGGGAAGTCATCGGCCGGCTCGTCGAGGCCTTCGGGGACCAGGTCTTCGAGACCGTCATCAAACGCACGATCAAGTTCGCCGACGCCAACGTCGCCGCCGAGCCGATCACCAGCTATGCCACCAACCACCCGGGGGCGGAGTCCTACCGGATGCTGGCCAAGGAGCTCATCAGCCGCGGCGGCGCCCCGTAATGAGGACGGCGGACCGTGCGGACACCGTGTCGCCGTCCGCCGCCCCCGACCCGCAGGGCAGCGGTGGCTTCGCCGTGGCCCTGGAGAATTTCTCCGGGCCCTTCGACGTGCTGCTGAACCTCATCGGCAAACACCAGCTCGACGTCACCGAGATCGCCCTGGCGAAGGTCACCGACGAATTCATCGCCTACCTGCGTGAGCTGCGCGACGGCGCGGGGGAGGGCGCCCTGGAGGAGACGACGTCGTTCCTGGTGGTGGCCTCCACCCTGCTGGATCTGAAGGCGGCCCGGTTGCTGCCCACCGGCGAGGTCGAATCCGACGAGGACATCGCCCTACTGGAGGCGCGTGACCTGCTCTTCGCCCGACTGCTGCAGTACCGGGCGTTCAAAGCGATCGCCGGGGAATTCTCCGACCGCCTCGCCGTCGAAGCCGAACGCTACCCGCGCCGGGTCTCCCTGGAACCCGGTTTCGCGGCCCTGCTGCCCGAACTGGTCTTCACCACCAGCGCGTCCACCTTGGCCCGGCTGGCCCGCAAGGCCATGGAACCCAAGCGGATCGAACCGACCGAAGTCGGCATCGAGCACCTGCACGCCCCCGCCGTGAACGTGCGTGAACAGGCCGAACTGATCGCCACCCGCTTGATCGGAGGCGGACAGGTCAGTTTCACCGAACTGGTGGCCGACGACTCCCGGACCCCCGTGGTGGTGGCCAGGTTCCTGGCGCTGCTGGATTTGTTCCGTGACCGGTTCATCGGCTTCGAGCAGGCAGGTCCGCTGGCGGAACTGTTGGTCTGCTGGAACCAGGATGCCGGGGCGTGGGACCCCGAAACCGTGACCGGGGACCATCAGCTGCCTCCACCCGTCGCGGCGGCCCCCGCGGCGGGGGAGGAGGGGCCATGACCGGCAACGACGCCGGGGCGCCGCCACCGCCCGAGGACCCCCACGTCGATGACCTTCCCGGTGGGGCGCGGGCGGCCATCGAAGCCGTGCTGATGGTCGCCGACGAGCCGGTGGCCCCGCAGCGGCTGGCCGAGGTCCTGGCGGTGGACGTCCAGCGGGTCCGCGAACTGCTGGCCGAGCTGCAGAACGACTATGACCTGCATCACGGTTTCGAGCTGCGCGAGCTTGCCGGAGGGTGGCGGGTCTATTCAAAACGTGACTTTGCTCCCGTTGTCTCCCGCTTCGTCCTGGACGGCGCCACCTCCCGTCTGTCCCAGGCGGCGCTGGAGACCCTGGCGGTGATCGCCTACCGCCAACCGGTCTCCCGCGCCCGCATTGCGGCGATCCGCGGGGTCAACGTGGACTCCGTGGTCAGGACCCTTTCGATGCGCGGTTTGGTCGCCGAAGAGGGGACGGATCCGACTTCGGGTGCCATGCTGTATCGGACCACCGGCTATTTTCTGGAAAGATTGGGGGTGGACAGCGTGGCGGACCTGCCGCAGCTCTCCCCCCATTTGCCCGGACTGGACGACCTCGAGCACTACGACGAGGACCCTTTCTAGGCCACCATCTCAGTAAGCAACGAAGGAATCGACATGACCCAGGGATCCAATTCAGGCGCAGGCCGCGGCAATCAACGCCGGTCGACGCCCGGCCAGGGTGCCGGGCGCGGCGCTTCCGGACGACGACAGGACGGACCCAAGCAGGGCCCGAAATCAGGGGGCAGCTACGGCGCCAAGAAGCAGGGCGCAGCCAAGAAGGACCAGTCATCCTCGGCCCCGCGGGGGCCCCAGGCCTTCGGTGGCGAACGCTTCGGCCGGAACCTGGGACCGGTGAAGAAGAACCGCCCGGCTCCCCAGCGACGGACGACTCCGCGCACCGAACCGACGCAGGACCAGGACGGCGTGCGTCTGCAGAAGGTCATGGCCAACGCCGGGGTGGCGTCACGCCGGGTCAGCGAGGAGATGATCACCGCCGGACGGGTGGAGGTCAACGGTGAGATCGTCACCGAGCTCGGCATCCGGGTGGACCCGGGCTCCGAGACCATCCATGTGGACGGCATGCGGATCCAACTCAACGAGACGATGAAATACCTCGTCTTCAACAAGCCGCGCGGCGTCGTTTCCACCATGGAGGACCCCGAGGGACGGCCCTGCGTCTCGGATTTCCTGCGCAAGAAGGGCGAACGCCTCTTCCACGTCGGCCGTCTGGACGTGAACACCGAGGGACTGCTGTTGCTGACCAACGACGGGGAACTGGCCAACCGGCTGACCCATCCCTCCTACGAGATCCCCAAGACCTACCTGGTCCAGGTGCCCGGACCGATGGCCCACGGGGTGGGTGCCGAGATGAAGAGCGGCATCAAGCTCGAGGACGGCATCGCCAGCGTGGACTCCTTCAAGCTCGTCGATTCCACCCCGGGCAAGGTCCTGGTGGAGGTCGTCCTGCACTCGGGCCGCAACCGGATCGTCCGCCGGCTCTTCGACGCCGTCGGCCACCCCGTCAAGCGCCTGGTGCGCGTGCAGATGGGCCCGATCCGTCTGGGTGACCAGAAGCAGGGCACCATCCGCCAGCTGGGCAACCACGAGGTCGGCCACCTGCTTTCCGAAGTAGGTATGTAGCAGGTGGTTGCCGCACATCTTCCAGGTCCGGTACTGGTGATCGGTACCGGACTGCTCGGCGCCAGCGTCGGTCTCGGCCTGAGCCGGCTCGGCGTCCAGGTCTCGTTGGCCGACACCTCCCCGACCGCCGCACGGGTCGCGCAGGACATCGGTGCGGGCACCCTGTACGAACCCGGTGTCTCACCCGAGCCGCTGCTGGTCGTCGTCGGCGCGCCGCCGGACGTGAGTGCTGCGGTGGTCTCCGATGCCCTGCGGGCCCATCCGGGGGCCACGGTGGTGGACATCGCCAGCGTGAAGACCTCCATCCTGCGGGCCTTGAGGGCCGATGACCGGCTGACCGAGGCCGACCTGTCCCGCTACGTGGGGACCCACCCCATGGCCGGGCGGGAGAAATCCGGTCCCGCGGCCGCCCGCGGTGAATTGTTCACCGCCATGCCCTGGGTCGTCTGTGCCCACCCCGGGTCCCGGGAGGCCAGCGCCGTCATCGCGGCGGACCTGGCCATAGACCTCGGCGCCACCGTGCACCGGATGGAAGCCGCCGAACACGATGCCGCCGTCGCACTGATCTCGCATTTCCCGCAGATCGCCTCCTCGCTGTTGGCATCGCGCCTGCTCAACGCCCCGGCCCATACATTGGCCCTGGCAGGCAACGGGCTGCGCGACACCACGCGCATCGCGGCCTCGGATCCCCGGCTGTGGATCCAGATCCTGAGCAACAACGCCCCCGAGCTGGTGGGCATCCTGCACGGGTTGCGGGAGGACCTGAACCGGCTGATCTCCACGCTGGAGGACCCCGAGGGCCCCGGAGCCCTGTTGGACCTGGCGGAACTCATGGGGGAGGGCAACGCCGGTCAGGCACGCATCCCCGGCAAGCACGGGTCCCCGCCGCAGGCCTTCGCCGTGGTCACCGTCATCGTGGACGACCGCCCCGGGCAGATCGCCCAGCTGTTGGCCGACGTCGGCGACGCGGGAATCAACCTGGAGGACCTGAGGATGGAACACTCCTCGGGCCATCAGGTCGGCATGGTTGAAATCTCCGTTTTACCCGGGCGCAGCCAGGAACTCATGGAAGCCCTCACCGAACGCTCATGGAAGGTAGTGCAGTAAGTGCAGAATCTAGTGGTGGCCATCGACGGCCCGTCAGGCAGCGGAAAATCATCGGTCTCCAAGGAGGTGGCCCGCCGGCTCGGCGCCGCCTACCTGGACACCGGGGCGATGTACCGGGCGCTGACCTATGCCTGCCTGGAGGCCGGGACCGATCTGCAGGATGCCGAAGCAGTCACCGCAGCGGTGAAGGCGGCCTCCGTGCAGATCGGCACCGAGACCGATACCGAACAGGTGATGGTCAACGGGGCCGACGTCAGTGAGGCAATCCGTGCACCGCACGTGTCGGAGGCCGTTTCCTCCGTCGCCGTGATCCTGGAGGTCCGGGCCGAACTGGTGCGTCGTCAGCAGGAGATCATTGCCGCCCACGAGCGCATCGTCGCCGAAGGCCGGGACATCACCACCGTGGTGGCCCCCGAAGCGCCGGCCCGGATCCTGCTCACCGCGCGTGAGGAAGTGCGCATGGCCCGCCGCGGCCTGCAGCTCGGCGGCACCCAGAGCGGGGAGGACCTGCAACGCCAGGTCGTCGCCCGGGACGCCAAGGATTCCACGGTCACCAGTTTCACCACTGCGGCCGACGGCGTGGTCACGGTCGATTCCTCCGACCTGGACTTCGAGCAGACGGTCCAGGCCGTGCTGGGCGTCGTGGAAGCCGTCGACGCCCCGGCCTGAGGACCCACGGGCCCCAAGCGTGCAAAAATAGTAAGTGCTTCCGCGTACGGCGGAAGCGGCGAACAAAGGAAACCCCTGAACATGACCGATCACGCCGCCGTTACCGGCGACGGAGACGAATACGTCCCCTCGGGAGAGGACCACGTCGCCGAAAAACTCGAACTGATCACCGATGAGGAAGCCGAGCAGCGCGCCGCTTCCCTGCGGGAAGGCCTGTCCGACTACGAACTCGACGACGAGGACACCCGGCTGCTGTCCCACCTCGACGACGATGATTTCGAAGAGGTCGAGGAGAAGGCGCCCCCGGTGGTGGCCATCATCGGCCGCCCCAACGTCGGCAAATCGACCCTGGTCAACCGGATCATCGGCCGCCGCGAAGCAGTGGTCGAAGACGTTCCGGGAGTCACCCGCGACCGGGTGTCCTACAACGCCGAGTGGAGCGGACGCGATTTCACCCTCGTGGACACCGGCGGCTGGGAACACGATGCAAAAGGCATCCACGCCCGGGTCGCCGACCAGGCCGAAATCGCGGCCGAGCACTCCGACGCGATCATCTTCGTCGTCGACTCCGCCGTCGGGGCCACCGCCACCGATGAACTGGTCGTGAAGATGCTCCGCCGGCAGAAGAAGCCGGTGTTCCTCGTGGCGAACAAGGTCGACGGCGAAGCCCAGGAAGCCGACGCCGCCTCCTTGTGGAGCCTGGGATTCGGGCAGCCCTACCCCGTGTCCGCCCTGCATGGGCGCGGTACCGCCGATCTGCTCGATGACCTGTTGGATAAGCTGCCGGCCTATTCGGCGGTCAGCGCGCTGATCCCCACGGGAGGACCGCGCCGCGTGGCGCTCATCGGGCGACCGAACGTGGGCAAGTCCTCGCTGCTGAACAAATTGGCAGGAACCGACCGCGTCGTCGTCGACGACACCGCCGGAACCACCCGGGACCCGGTGGACGAACTGGTCGACATCGGTGGACGCACCTGGCGCTTCGTGGACACCGCGGGGATCCGACGCCGCCAGCATATGGCCGTCGGCTCCGACTACTATGCCTCCCTGCGCACCCAGTCGGCCCTCGAGAAGGCCGAAGTCGCCGTGGTCCTGTTGGCCGTGGACGAGGTCCTCAGTGAACAGGATGTGCGGATCCTGCAGACCAGCATCGACTCGGGACGTGCCCTGGTCCTGGCCTTCAATAAATGGGACCTGCTCGACGACGAACGCCGGCACTACCTGGAGCGGGAAGTTGAACACGACCTGGCCCATGTCGATTGGGCCCCGCGCGTGAACATCTCGGCGGCCACCGGCTGGCATAAGGACCGGCTCGTCCCGGCCCTGGACCTGGCCCTGGAGTCCTGGGACCGCCGCATTCCCACCGGCAAGCTCAACGCCTTCCTCGGCGAGCTCGTGGCGGCGCACCCGCACCCGGTCCGCGGGGGCAAGCAGCCACGGATCCTCTTCGCCACCCAGGCCTCGTCACGGCCGCCGCGCTTCGTGCTGTTCACCACCGGATTCCTGGACCCCGGGTACCGCCGGTTCATCACCCGGCGGCTGCGGGAGACCTTCAGTTTCGAAGGCACACCCATCGAGGTCAGCATGCGCGTGCGTGAGAAGCGTGGGCGGTCAAAGTAGAACGGAAAATAGGGTAGAGTAGCCGAGGAGCTTTTCGCAGACGGCACCCGCCCCTCGAGGACGGGAGAACGGCTGCGGAACCGCCGGGCTATGGCGCAGCTTGGTAGCGCGCCTGACTGGGGGTCAGGAGGCCGTGGGTTCGAATCCCGCTAGCCCGACCGGCTAAGAAGGACCTTGTCAGAACGAACTATCGTTCAGGCAAGGTCCTTCTTGCCGTGCTCTGCTCCACGGGGCCGGAACCTCTTCCGCCCCCGGTTCCGCGTCCGGGGAGGCCGCGGCCGGCCATGGGCCCCGAAGTGCCCCGAAGCGTCAGCGTGAACCGTCCGCACCCGGATCGTGACCACCGGCTTGCGTCGAGGGATAACCGGTAGGCTAGGCTGGATAAAACACAAAGTGGGCGCGCCATTTGGGCGTTATGGCCCCCGGTGGCCGAAGTAGGGACATGGCATTTCAGGGAGGAAACACATGAGTGGCGAAAACCGTTGGGAGGACACCGCTGCGGACCGCAAGGAATCTGCTGCGGAAACCACCAGCATCGGCCTGCCTCCGACCACTGACGAGGTCTCTCCCGAGACCTCGCTGTCGACGGAGGAGCGCTCCTCCGTCAACGCCTTGCCCGAAGGTTCCGCCCTGCTGATCGCCCATTCCGGACCGAATCGCGGTGCCCGGTTCCTGCTTGACGGGGAACTGTCCACCGTGGGCCGGCACCCCGAAGCCGATATCTTCCTCGACGACGTCACCGTCTCGCGGAAGCACGCCCAGTTCCGCCGGGACGGCGAGGGGTTCCAGGTCGTCGACTCCGGCAGCCTCAACGGCACCTATGTCAACGGCGACCGGGTGGACGCGGTCCGCCTGCGCACCGGCTCCGAGGTCCGCATCGGCAAGTTCCGCCTGACCTTCTACTCGGGGACCGTCCCCACGACCGCCGCACGGCAGGACTGACGGTCATCCCTGTGGTTTCATCCGCGCACTCCCGCCGGGGTGTCGGCGTAGGCGCCGACACCTCCCGGCCCAGTGTGCTCAACATCGGCGAGGTCCTCACCGAACTCTCGGCGGACTTCCCGCAGACCACGGCCTCGAAGATCCGCTTCCTCGAGGAAAAGGGGTTGATCACCCCGCAGCGCACCGCCGCCGGATACCGCAAGTACACGGCCACGGACATCGACCGGCTGCGCTTCATCCTGTCCCTGCAGCGGGACCAGTACCTTCCGTTGAAGGTCATCAAGGATTATCTGGACGCCGTCGACCGGGGTGAACGCCCCGACCAGTTGGCCAGCGGGCTGACCTTGACCCCGCGCAGCGTGACCGACCAGTTGGCCCAGGAGATCGCCGGGCACACCCGGCCGCTGACCCGGGCCGAACTCCAAGGGGCCACCGGGGCCTCGGACGACCTGGTCTCCGAGCTGCTGGCCTACGGCATCATCTCCGAGGACGACCAGCGCTTCGACGAACATGCCGTGCGCATAGCCACCGCCAGCGCCAAGCTGGCTGGACACGGGATCGAACCACGGCACCTGCGTGGCTTCCGCGCCGCCGCGGACCGTGAAATCGGATTGGTCGAACGGGCCGTCGCCCCGCTGGCCAGTCGTCGTGACGTCTCCTCGCGCGCCAGCGCGGCGGAGACCGCGCGCGAAATCAGCGACGCCTGCCTGGCCCTGCATAGCGCCCTGGTCAACGGCTCGATCGCAAAGATGGACCACTAGGCGCTGCAGGAGGAACCCATGCGAGAACTGATGCTCGTCGGAGTCCGGATCGAACTACCCTCCAACCAGCCGTTGGTACTGCTCAAGGAAATCGACGGCCCCCGCCACTTGCCGATCTGGATCGGCACCCCCGAAGCCTCGGCCATCGCCATGACCCAGCAGGGGATGGGCACCCCCCGGCCGATGACCCACGACCTGCTGGAGACCATCACCTCGGCACTGGGCCACCCCCTGGTGGAGGCCCGGCTGGTGTCGGTGAAGGAAACGGTCTTCTACGCCGAACTGGAGTTCGACGGCGGGGCCACCGTGGACTCGCGGGCCTCGGATGCGATCGCCTTCGCCCTGCGGGCCGGATGCCCCATCACCTGCGCCGAGGAAGTACTGGAGGAGGCGGGGGTCCTGGTCAACGACGAGGGCTCCACCGAAGAGGCCGCAGAGGACCAGGTGCGCGAATTCCGCGAGTTCCTCGCCGACGTCGAACCCGAGGATTTCGACAAGTAGCGACACGCCCTCAAGTTAAACTTGAAGGTCTTTGACGTGGGACTGGTTCAGCCGTACCGTCAAAGCATAAGAATCCCATTGCTTCGCTGTCCCATCACTCGGCACAGTGGACGGCATCCGATGCCGCCACGGTTCCCCGACAGCTGGCAAACTCCCTATTGGGGGGAGTTTTCAACTAGGAGGGTCCACGTGAGTCCGATAGGTGAGCATAGCGGGGCGTCAGGCCCCGGCCAGACGGGCGCCGGAGACAATTCCCAGGGCCTGCTGTTCACCGAGGACCTGCCCGTCCTGGACGAAGGGGCGGGATACCGGGGCACCGTGGTCTGCAAGGCGGCCGGGATCACCTACCGCCAACTCGACTATTGGGCCCGGACCGGGCTGGTCGAACCAGCCGTACGCGGGGCTGCAGGCTCCGGCAGCCAGCGCCTCTACAGCTTCCGGGACATCCTGGTCCTCAAGGTCGTCAAGCGGCTGCTGGACACCGGGGTCTCCCTGCAGCAGATTCGTTCCGCCGTCGTGCACCTGCGCGAACGAGGTGTGGAGGATCTGGCCCAGATCACCTTGATGAGCGACGGGGCCTCCGTCTACGAATGCACCTCCGCCGACGAGGTCATCGACCTGGTCCAGGGCGGACAGGGCGTCTTCGGCATTGCCGTGGGCCGTGTCTGGCGCGAGGTCGAAGGCAGTCTGGCCGAACTACCCAGCGAGCATGCCGTCGTCGAGGAAGAGGTCTTCCCGGGCGACGAATTGGCCCGCCGTCGTGCGGCGAAGAAGTCCGCCAGCTAGAGACGTCATCGGTTCCGGTCCGTGGAACCGGTCAACGAGGAACGGCGCGCATCCCCGGGAAGGGGGTGCGCGCCGTTCCTCGTCCGGGGCCGGGAAGCCCCTAGCGCGACGTGGTGGTGCTGTCCGGTCCGGTGCGCAGCCCGGCCAGGAGTTCATCGAAGCGTTCCGCCGACTGGCGGGCGGCGTCGCCGGGCCATTGGTGGACGGGGTAGGCGGCACCCTGGATCTGCTGCCAGTTCGCCTGGTCGGGCAACACGGGGGAGAGCAGTGCATCACCGAACATGGTGCGCATCTCCTCGAGCCGGAAACGCTGCTCGGCCGAGGACTGGCGGACCCGGTTGGCCACCACCCCGGCGGTCTGCAGTCCCGGGACGAACTCGCTGCGGAAGAGTTCCAGGGCCCGCAGGGTGCGTTCGGTGCCGGCGACGGAGAACAGGCTCGGTTCGGCGACGAGGAGCACGTCGTTGCTGGCGGTCCAGGCCATGCGGGTCAGCCCGTTCAACGAGGGCGGGCAGTCGATGAGCACCAGTTCGTACCGTGTCTGGCGCGCGAGCAGCTGTTTCAAGCGGCGCAGATGGCGCAACCGCAGGTCGGGACGGTCGTAGATGCCGCTGAAGGCCCCGCCGACGGCCACGTCGAGCACGGCCGGCCCGGTCTTGCCGGAGGACGCCGGGGCCCTGCCGGTCCACGGGCTGGGGACCGCTGCGGCGGTGATGTCGCCACGACGGGCGTTCTTCAGCAGGTGTCCGATGTCGTTGTCACCGTTGGGTTCCACGCCCAGGCCGGTACTGGCATCGGCATGTGGGTCGAGGTCCACCACCAGGGTCGGGATACCGGCGGCCAGCGCCGCCGACGCCAAACCGAGGGTGACCGACGTCTTGCCAACGCCACCCTTGAGACTGCTGATGCTCACGACCTGCACGGAACGGACCACGACCTTACTGTTTTTTTACGCTGATTCGGCTCCCAACCATCATAGGGTGGCCCCGCCGTTCGGCGCCTCCCCCTGCCACGGTGTGGCTCAGGTCATGAAGAAATAGAGTTTTAGCTGTGTGATGGCCCACTGTAAGGTGAGCGCAGGCTTGAATCTACGCTTCGCGCCTGACGCACGGAGGCAAAACCCCCCGAGACCCGGGGAGACCGTTGCGTTCGTCCTGTCCGAACAGACACCATGCAGGAGAACCATGTTTTCAAAGGTTTTGGTAGCCAACCGCGGCGAAATCGCGATTCGCGCATTCCGTGCCGGCTACGAATTGGGAGCCAAGACGGTTGCCGTCTTCCCCTACGAGGACCGCGGATCCATCCACCGCCAGAAGGCCGACGAGGCCTACCAGATCGGCGAGGAGGGCCACCCGGTCCGCGCCTACCTGGACGTGGAGGAAGTCATCCGCGTCGCCAAGGACTCCGGGGCGGACGCGATCTACCCGGGCTACGGGTTCCTCTCGGAGAACCCCGATCTCGCCCGTGCCGCCGAGGAAGCCGGCATCACCTTCGTGGGGCCCCCGGCCGATGTCCTGGAACTGGCAGGAAACAAGGTCCAGGCGCTGAAGGCCGCCAAGGCGGCAGGAATTCCGACGCTGGCCTCCTCCGAGCCCAGCGACGACGCCGAATGGCTGATCGGCGAGGCCGATAAGATCGGCTTCCCCATCTTCGTCAAGGCGGTGGCCGGCGGTGGCGGTCGCGGCATGCGCCGTGTGGATACCCGGGAGGATCTTCCCGAGGCCCTGGACGCCGCCATGCGCGAAGCGGCCACCGCCTTCGGGGATCCGACCATGTTCCTGGAGATGGCCGTGCTGCGCCCGCGTCATATCGAGGTCCAGGTCCTCGCCGATGCCCACGGGGACGTGGTGCACCTCTTCGAACGGGATTGCTCGCTGCAGCGCCGCCACCAGAAGGTCGTGGAGATCGCCCCGGCGCCGAACCTGGACGAGGGCATCCGCCAGGCCCTCTACGCCGATGCCGTGAAGTTCGCCAAGGCCCTGAACTACCAGAACGCCGGAACCGTCGAGTTCCTGGTGGACACGGTGGGGGAGCGGGCCGGCGAGCACGTGTTCATCGAGATGAACCCGCGGATCCAGGTCGAGCACACGGTCACCGAGGAGATCACCGATATCGACCTGGTCTCCGCCCAGATGCGCATCGCGGCCGGGGCCTCGCTGACGGATCTGGACATCCGCCAGGACCAGCTGCATATCCGTGGTGCCGCCCTGCAATGCCGCATCACCACCGAGGACCCCGCCAACGGGTTCCGCCCGGATGTGGGCACCATCACCGTCTACCGGTCCGCCGGCGGCTCGGGGGTCCGGCTGGACGGAGGCACCATCTACACCGGTGCCGTGGTCTCACCGCACTTCGACTCCATGCTGGTCAAGCTGACCTGTCGCGGCCGGGACTACGAGGCCGCCGTACGCCGGGCCCGCCGCGCGCTGGCCGAATTCCGGATCCGTGGGGTGGCCACGAACATCCCGTTCCTGATGAACGTGCTCGATGACCCGCAGTTCATCGCCGGGGACGTCGCCACCGACTTCATCGATTCGCGCCCCGATCTGCTCGAGGGCAACCGCAGCCAGGACCGTGGCACCAAGGCATTGTCCTTCCTGGCCGATGTGACCGTGAACCAGCCCAACGGCCCGCGCCGTGAGGGCCTGGACCCGCGGCAGAAGCTGCCGTACTACCCGGGGGACAAATCCGACCAGCCGATGCGCAGCCCCTTCGACGGCCCCTCGGAGCACGAGCCCGCCGCCGGCTGGCGCCAGGTCCTTCTCGAACGCGGGCCCGAGGGCTTCGCCGCCGAACTGCGCTCGCGCACCGAACTGGCGGTCACCGACACCACCTTCCGGGACGCCCACCAGTCGTTGCTGGCCACCCGGGTCCGCACCCGTGACCTGATTGCCGCGGCCCCGGCCTACGCCCATACGCTGCCGCAGCTGTTCTCCATGGAGGTCTGGGGCGGGGCCACCTACGATGTCTCGCTGCGCTTCCTGGGCGAGGACCCGTGGAAGCGGCTCGAACTGCTGCGCGCCGAGCTGCCGAACATCCCGTTGCAGATGCTCCTGCGCGGTCGCAACACCGTGGGATACACCCCGTACCCCACCGAGGTGACCGATGTCTTCGTCCAGGAGGCCGCCGCAGCCGGGATCGACATCTTCCGGATCTTCGACGCCCTCAACGACGTCTCGCAGATGGCCCCGGCCATCAAGGCGGTCCGCGAGACCGGGACCGCGGTCGCCGAGGTGGCGCTGTGCTACACCGGGAACCTGCTCGATCCCGAGGAGAAGCTCTACACGCTGGACTACTACCTGGATCTGGCCCAGCAGATCGTCGACGCCGGCGCCCACATCCTGGCGATCAAGGACATGGCCGGGTTGCTGCGACCGGCGGCCGCCGCACAGCTGGTCACGGCGTTGCGCGAACGCTTCGACCTGCCGGTGCACCTGCACACCCACGACACCGCAGGTGGCCAGCTGGCCACGCTCATGGCGGCCTCCAACGCCGGGGTCGACGCGGTCGACGTCGCGGTGGCCTCCATGGCCGGGACCACGTCCCAGCCCTCGGAATCGGCGTTGGTCGCCGCCCTGGCCAACACCGACCGCGATACCGGGATCCCGCTCGAGGCGGCGGCCTCGCTGGAACCCTACTGGGAAGCCGTGCGCTCGATGTACGGGCCGTTCGAATCGGGGCTGCCCGGTCCGACGGGCCGGGTCTACCGCCACGAGATCCCCGGCGGCCAGCTCTCGAACCTGCGCCAGCAGGCCAAGGCGCTGGGGCTGGCCGAGCGTTTCGAGGACATCGAGGAGATGTACACCGCGGCCAATGCGATCCTGGGCCGGTTGGTGAAGGTCACCCCGTCCTCGAAGGTCGTCGGCGACCTGGCCCTGCATCTGGTGGGCATGAACGTGGACCCGAAGGAATTCGAGGCCAACCCGCAGGAATTCGACATCCCCGATTCGGTGATCCAGTTCCTCTCCGGCGAACTCGGGGATCCGCCCGGTGGATGGCCCGAGCCCTTCAGGACCAAGGCCCTGCAGGGACGCAACGTCAAGGTCCGGGTCGAGGAGCTCGAGCCCGAGGACCAGGAGGGCCTGGCCGGGGATTCGTCGACCCGCCGCCAGACGCTGAACCGGCTCTTGTTCGCCGGGCCGACCCGTGACTTCGAGAAGCTGCGGGCCGAATACGGCGACGTGTCGCTGCTGCACACCCGGGACTACCTCTACGGGCTGGTCCAGCACGCCGAACACGTGATCTCCCTGGGCAAGGGGGTGCGCCTGCTGGTGACCCTGCAGGCGATCTCCGAACCCGACGAGAAGGGCATGCGCACCCTGATGTGCACCCTGAACGGGCAGATGCGCCAGATCACGGTTCGCGACGACAACGTCGAATCCACGGTCAAGGCCGCGGAGAAGGCGGATCAGTCGAATCCGGGCCACGTGGCAGCACCCTTCGCCGGTGCGGTCACCGCAGCCGTCGAGGTCGGCGACACCGTCCCCGCCGGCGGCACCATCGCCACGATCGAGGCCATGAAGATGGAAGCAGCGATCACCTCGCCCGCCGGTGGCCGGGTGAGCCGTATCGCCATCGAAGGCACGGCCCAGGTCCAGGGCGGGGACCTCCTGGTGGTTCTGGAGGCCTAGGGCCGCCGTACCACCGCAGGACGGGACGTCCACCGACGACACGGTGGGCGTCCCGTCGGTGCGTTAGGGTGATGGCTGACGTTCCTACAGCCAGTACTTTCCGCAGAGGATGCCATGACCCAGCCGCACCAGAACCACGACGACGACGAAGCCCCGGAGACCCCGGAACCGGCTCCGCACGACGAAGTGGACCCGTCGGAGCCCAGAACCGACACCCCGGAGGAGGACCTCGGCGAGGACCTCAAATCCGCGGGGGCCGGCCATGGGGCCGCCGACCTGCCGGACCTCTCCGATTGGCAGCCGGTGGACCAGGACGAGGCAACGGCCGCGGATCCCTCCGATCCGCGCCCGCTGGCCCAGGGCATGGTCATCCCTGCAGCACCGACCGACCAGCAGGACCCCGGGGCCGGCACCGCCGGTCCGGTGGGGGGAACCCCGGGCCCCGGCCCGGCCACAGCCACCGCCACCGCCACCGCCTCCGCCGGCGTCGGGGCGGGAACCACCGCCGGAGCCGGCGCGGCCCCGCAGCCCAAGGCCCCCGAAAGTGCTTCGCAGCTGACGCCCGACCGGCTGCTCGAACCCCGGGACCGCGAACCCGTGGGCGGATGGCGTCGCCTGTTGTTCCGGGCCTCCTTAGGCCGGGTCAACGTCGGGGATTCGGACGCCGTGCGGATCCGCCGGCAGATGCAACACCGGATTTCGGCCCCCTTGCCCGGAACTACCCGCTACGTCCCCGTCCTGTCCCGGAAGGGAGGAGTCGGCAAGACCACGGTGACCACCCTGCTGGGCATGGCCCTGGCGCAGATCCGGGAGGACCGGGTCATCGCCCTGGACGCCAACCCCGACCGCGGGACGCTCAGCGACCGCTCGCCGGGCAAATCGGAGTTCACCGCCCGGAACCTGGTCCAACACCGTTTCAGCGTCGACACCTTCGCCAAGCTCTCCTCCTATGCCGCACGGGAAGGATCACGTCTGCACGTGCTGGCCTCGGACACCGACCCGCGGGTGGCCGAGGCGTTCGACGACGCCGACTACCGTGCCGTCACCGAGCTGCTTTCGAAGTACTACTCCATCGTGCTCACCGATTCCGGGACCGGGATGGTCCATACGGTCATGAAGGGCACCCTGGAGAAGGCCGATGCCGTCGTCCTGGTCTCCGGGGCCAGTGTCGACGAAGCCCGGTTGGCCTCCGAGACACTGTCCTGGCTGGAGGCCCACGGGCGCACCGAGCTGGCGAAGAATGCGATCGTGGTCATCAACCAGTCCTCCGGAACCGGTCGCGGGGTGAACGTCGAGGAGATCGAATCGCATTTTCGCTCGCGCGTCGCCACGGTCGTTCGGCTGCCGCATGATCCGCATCTGGCCGAAGGGTCCCGGGTCTCCCTGGACCGGCTCAAACCGGGCACCCGCGACGCCGTGATGGAGCTCGCGGCGTTGGTCGTGGACGAACTGAAGGGCTGAATCACTTGACGCATTATGACCTGGCCATCGTCGGATCCGGATCCGGCAATTCACTGATCACCGGTTTCTGGGACGATAAGAAGGTCGCCATGATCGACGCCGGGACCTTCGGCGGGACCTGCCTGAACGTGGGGTGCATCCCCACGAAGATGTTCGTCTACCCGGCCACCCTGGCCGCCTCCCCCCGGGAAGCGGCCCGTCTCGGGGTCGACTTGGAACACCGTGGAACCGACTGGCCGGGGATCCGGGACAGGATCTTCGGGCGGATCGATGCGATTTCGGCCGACGGTCTGCGCTACCGGGACCAGGAGCTCGAGAACGTCGACGTCTACACCGAGAGCGTCCGGCTGCGTGACCCGCGGACGCTGGTCACCGAATCCGGGCAGGTCATCACCGCCGACCAGATTGTTTTGGCCTCCGGCTCCCGGGCCGTGCTGCCCGAGGTCCCCGGTGTGGAGCTGCCCCAGGTCCACACCTCGGATACCGTGATGCGCCTGGACGCGCTGCCGGAACGGGTGCTGATCGTCGGTGGCGGCTTCATCGCCGCCGAGTTCGCCCACGTCTTCCATGGCCTGGGCTCCCAAGTCATCCAAGCGAACCGTTCCGCGGCCCTGCTGCGCCATCACGACCAGGAGATCTCCCGCCGGTTCACCGCCTCCGCCGCCCGACGCTGGACCCTGAAACTGGACCATGCCCTCAGTGCCGTCACCGAGAACGACGACGGAACCGTCACCGGGCACTTCGAGACCGCTGAAGGGCCCGTGGAAGTGGTCGCCGACGTCGTGCTGATGGCCACCGGCCGGGTGCCGAACTCGGACCGGATCGGGGCCGAAGCCGCCGGATTGGACCTGGAACATGACGGCCGGTTGGCGGTGGACGGGTTCCAGCGGGTGCTCTCCGGGGGCCAGGCGCTACCCGGGTGCTATGCCCTGGGCGATGCCTCCAACGAACAGCAGCTCAAACATGTCGCCAACCGCGAAGCCCGGGTGGTGGCGCATAACCTCGAACACCCCGGGCAGCTGCGCTCCACCGACCGGTCCTTCGTCCCGGCAGCGGTCTTCACCGATCCGCAGATCGCCTCGGTGGGACTGACCGGCGAACAGGCCACGGCCCGGGCGCAGGACCCCGAGGACGTCGTCACCGTCGTGCAGGATTATGGCTCCACGGCCTACGGATGGGCGATGGAGGACCAGGAAGGCATCCTCAAGCTGGTGGCCTCCCGGTCGACCGGCTTGTTGCTGGGGGCCCATGTGATGGGACACGAGGCCTCGATCCTCATCCAGCCGCTCATCCAGGCCATGGCCACCGGGCTCGGGGTCGTCGAGATGGCCCGGCGCCCCTACTGGATCCACCCGGCGTTGACCGAGGTCGTGGAGAATGCGTTGCTGGGCCTTGAGCTGCCCGCCGGGGAGGACGCACCGCTGTAGCGGAGCCGCACCGCAGCACACAAAAAGGCCGGGCCACGCACTGTGCGTGGCCCGGCCTGTTGTCTACCGGGGCTCAGGACGGCTTCTTGGCCGTGTAGATCTCCTCGACGACCGTTTCGAAGTCCTTGAGCACCTGGGCGCGCTTGACCTTCAACGACGGGGTCAGGTGGCCGGAGGCCTCGGAGAAGTCCGTGGGGACGATGCGGAAGGCCTTGATGGCCTCGGCGTGGGAAACCGTCTGGTTGGCCTTGTCGATGACGGCCTGGACGCTTTGACGGACCTTGGGGTGCTCGGCGGCCTGCTCCACGGTCAGCGATCCGAGCTGGTGACGGCCCAACCACCCGGGCAGGGCCTCCTCGTCGAGGGTGACCAGGGCGGAGATGAACGGGCGGTTGTCCCCGACCACCAGGGCCTGGGAGACGAGGGCGTCGGCGCGGATCTGGTCCTCCAGCAAGCCGGGGATGACGTTCTTCCCGCTGGCGGTCACGAGGATTTCCTTCTTGCGCCCGGTGATCTTCAGGAACCCGTCGGAATCGAGCTCGCCGATGTCGCCGGTGCGGAACCAGTCGTCGTCGAACGCCTCCGTGCGCAGATCCGGTCGGTTGTGGTATCCGGCCATGAGGCAGACGCCCCGGGTGAGGATCTCGCCGTCGTCGGCGATCTTCACGGCGTTGCCCGGCAGCGGCCTGCCAACGGTGCCGATCTTCAGCTTGCTCGGGGTGTTCACGGTGATCGGGGCGGTGGTCTCGGTGAGGCCGTAGCCTTCGAGGATCATCAGCCCGGCACCGTTGAAGAAGTGCCCGAGGCGTTCGCCCAGCGGGCCACCGCCGGACACCGCATACTGGATGCGCCCGCCCATGGCCTCGCGGATCTTCGAGAAGACGAGCTTGTCGAACAGGCCGTGGCGCAGCTTCAAGGCCAGCGGCACCGAGCCCTCGCCCTGGGCGCGGGAGAACTGGACGGCGGTCTTCGCCGCTGCGTGGAAGATCCTGGCCTTGACGTTGCTGGCATCCTCGGCCTTGAGCATCGAGGAGTTGTAGACCTTCTCGAAGACCCGTGGAACGGCCAGGATGAACGTGGGCTTGAAGCCTTGCAGATCCGGGAGCAGGTTCTTGATGTCGGGGGTGTGGGCGACCTTGGCGCCGCCGGCGACGGCCAGGACCGAGATGAAGCGGGCGAACACATGGGCCAGGGGCAGGAACATGATGGTCGAGGACCCCTCATGAACACATTCGGGCAGGGCTTCCTGGGCGTTGCGGGACAGTTCCACGAAGTTCAGGTGGGTCAGCTCGCAGCCTTTGGGGCGTCCGGTGGTGCCCGAGGTGTAGATGATCGTTGCCACGGTCTCGAGTCCCATGGAGGAGCGACGTGCCTCCAGTTCCTCGTCGCTGACCCCGGTTCCGGCCGAGCGCAGGACGTCGAGTCCATCGCCGTCCATCTGCCAGATGTGTCCGATGTCCTCGAGCTGCTCCTGGATGGAGGCCTGGCGGATCACGTTCTCGTGGTTCGGTGATTCCACGATGGCCGCTGCGGCCCCGCAGTCACCCAGGATCCAGGCGACCTGGCTGGGGGAGGAGGTCTCGTAGACCGGCACGGAGATGCATCCGGCGAACCAGATCGCGAAGTCGACCAGGGTCCATTCGTAGCGGGTCCGGGACATGATGCCGATCCGGGAGCCCTTTTCGAGCCCCGCGGCGATCAGGCCCTTGGCCAAGGCGCTGGCATCGTCCCTGAACTCCCGGGCCGAGACATCGATCCATCCGCCGTGACCGTCGGGCCGCGAGAACAGCATCGGGTTGGTCCCATTCGCTTTTTCCAGCACGAAATCCGTGGTGTTGGACGTCGCGGGGCTGACCACGAGCGGGGGTACGCTGAACTCTCGCACGATGTGCTCCTCTACTTCAGTAGGCTATTCAGATTGGACATCTGACGATGGGGATCGTCATCCAAGCATAGTGTGTTGCATCACTAACCTACTCGCTAGTAACTTATGGTGCCAACATCGGGCCAGGGAAGGGCATCGCCATGGGTACGGCACCGACAGCGGACCAGGCCATCGGGCTGGACATCGGCGGCACGAAGATCGCCGGTGGCGTGGTCGACGGGGCGGGGAACCTCCTGCACCGCGACCGGCGTTCGACCCCCGGATCGAGCCCCCAGGACGTCGAACTGGCAGTGCTGGACCTGGTGGCCGGCCTCCGCCGCTTCGCCCCCCGGGCCCCGATCGGCGTCGGGGCAGCCGGCTGGATGAATCCCGAGACGGGCACCGTGCTCTTCAGCCCGCATCTGGCCTGGCGCAACGAACCCCTGCGCGACCGGCTGGCCACCGTGCTCGGCGGGACGGTCTGCGTGGTCAACGACGCCGACGCGGCCGGCTGGGCGGAATATCGTTTCGGGGCCGGGCAGGGTGAACCGAACCTGGTGTGCCTGACCCTGGGCACCGGGATCGGCGGTGCGCTGGTCGCCGGGGGACGGCTGCGCCGGGGCCGGTTCGGGTTGGCCGGGGAATTCGGCCACCAGGTCATCCAACCCGGAGGCCACCGCTGCGAATGCGGGAACCGCGGTTGCTGGGAACAATATGCCTCCGGCAACGCCCTGGGGCGTGAAGGCCGTGAAATAGCCCGGGCCAACTCGCCGGTGGCCCACACGCTGCTGGACGCCGTGGAAGGGGACGTGGAGGCCATCAACGGGTCGTTGGTGACCGAGCTGGCAGCGGCCGGGGATCCTGCCTGCCAGGAGCTGATCATCGATGCCGGCCAGTGGCTGGGGCTGGGCCTGGCCAATCTGGCCGCCGCCTTGGATCCGGGGACCTTCGTCATCGGTGGGGGGCTGGGATCTGCCTCCACCCGGTTGCTCGAGGAAGCCGAGACATCGTACCGGAAGAACCTCACCGGACGGGGCTACCGGCCGTTCGCCGGCATCCGGCAGGCGGGGCTGGGGGCCGACGCCGGGCTGATCGGAGCCGCCGACCTCGCCCGGCAGGAAGCCGCCCCGAGCCGAGGGTGACGACCGCGGGGCCGTGCCGTCCCCGGGCAGAGGTCAGACCCTGGCGCCGTTATCGCCGTCCTGCCGGTGGCGCGGGAGCCTGAAGGCCAGATAACCGGCGGCGGCCACGAAAGCCACGCACAGGGTCAGCCAGACGCCCATCGGCGCCGAACGCCACAGGATGGCCAGAAGCAACAGGGCGATCGGTGCTCCGGCGGCACAGGTCCAGGCCAGCACGGTCAGCGGATTGCCCGAGCCCAGGGCCGGAGGATCCTCCGGGGTCCAATCCTCCTCGGGCTCCTCGAGCAGTTCGTAGTCCCGCGGCCCACCGGCCGGGCGGAGCAGGGGAACCGGCTCGTCGAGGGGATCCGGGGTCGGGCCCGGTGGATCGGCGGCCTCGGCTTCCGGATCGACATCCATCCCGACGTCGTCGAGCCGGCTGACCAGATCCTGCCAGGCGGCCTCGTCGGCGGCCCGGTCCCGGGGGGAGCGGGCGTTGTCATCAGCCATGGGCATGACCTCCCAACGCGTCGAAGAAGGCGAGCGAGCCCTCGAAGATCGCTGCGGCGTCGTAATCAAGGGTCGCCACGTGCAGGCTGCGTTCCAGATACCTCAATTGCAGCCGCGGCACCCCGGAAGGGTGCATGCCGACCAGCTCGCGCCGCAGCAGATCCAACCCCGGTTCGGAGACCACATGGTCCACCACCGAGCGGAAGACGAACACCGGGGCCTGGATCGCTTCCAGATTCTTCCGGGTGGTGCGGATGAGCCGACGCAGCTCGTGCACCGCGGCCACCGGGGTCCGTGGGTAGGCCCCCTCGTCCTGGCCGGGGCGGGCGATGTCGTTGGCGATGGCCGGCACCGAGGGGACGAACCGTTTCAGGATCCCGGCCAGGGCCGCGGTGCGGTCCACCATGCTCAGGGCGGGGTTGACCAGGGCGAGCCCCGCGGGTCGGCGTTCAATGCCCAGATGCAGGGCCAGCGTCCCGCCCATGGACAGTCCGACGACGAAGACCTTGCGGTGGGCGGCGGCCAGGAGATCGAATTCGGCCTCGACGGCCGCCGTCCACGCGGAACGGGGGGTCCGGGCCAGTTCCTGCCAGCTGGTCCCATGCCCGGGCAGCACCGGCAAGGAGACCGTGTAGCCGCCCGCCAGAAGGGCGTCGGCCCAGGGGCGCATGCTGCGCGGGGTGGAGGTGAAACCGTGGATGACCAGGACCGCATCACCGTTGCCGCCGCGGACCCGGAAGCCTTCAGCCGCGTCGGAGGGGGCCGTTGCCGAGAATTCCATAGCGCTCCCAAGCAGGCCGGGGATCGTGCCCCGGGGTGGATATGTGCCTAGAGTAGAGCGTAACCGACATGGGGTCCGTGCGAGGCGGGCGCCCGACGACCTGCCCGGCGGAAGGCTCCCACACGTGTTTTATTGGATCATGAAGCGGCTGCTCATTGCACCGCTGACCAACCTGCTGTTCCGGCCGTGGGTCAAGGGCATGGACAACATCCCTGCCGAAGGTGGCGCGATCCTGGCCAGCAACCATCTCTCGGTCTCCGACTCGATCTTCCTGCCCGTGGCGGTGGACCGTCCGGTCGTCTTCCTGGCCAAAATGGAATATTTCACCGGCAAGGGCATCAAGGGCAAGCTCACTGCCTTGTTCTTCCGCCTCTCCAACCAGCTGCCGATGGATCGTTCCGGGGGTGCCGCCTCGGCGAACTCGCTGGGGGCGGGGGAGCAGGCCCTGCTGGACGGGAACCTGTTGGGCATCTACCCGGAGGGCACCCGCAGCCCCGACGGGCGCCTCTACCGGGGCAAGGTCGGGGTTGCCAAGCTGGCCCTGGCCACCGGCGTCCCGGTCATCCCGGTCGCCATGATCGGCACCGACAAGGTCCAGCCGATCGGCAAGACGGTACCGAACATCCGACGGGTCGGGCTGATCGTGGGCGAACCACTGGATTTCTCCCGCTACGAGGGGATGGAGGACGACCGCTTCGTCCAGCGCTCGGTCACCGACGAGATCATGTACGCCCTGATGCGCCTCTCCGGCCAGGAATACGTCGACTCCTACGCCGCCTCCGTGAAGGCCAGGATCACTGCCGATCGGCTTGCCGAGCGCAAGGCGGCCCGTGAGGCCCTGGCGGAGAACGCCCGCGCCCAGGTCCGGGCCACGGTGGACGCCGCCAAGAAGGAGGTCGAACACATCCGTACCCCCAAGGACGGGGCGGACGGCGATACCACGGAGGAGCCCCCGGCAGCGGAGCAGACCACGGGGACCGGCCAGGCGGACGACGACGATGCTCCCAGCGACACCGGACTACCCGGGGATCCCGGGAAGAACGGCAACTCCAACCCGGCGTGAGCGGTGGTCGGGCGGCAGTACCGTCCTGCCCCGGATGACCGGCCGAAACGAAACTTTACGCCGCGAATAGGGTGCCGGCCCACGACCCGGATACGCTGGGTTGGTGACTGATTCGACCCAGACTTCCGCCCCGTTCCACCAGCCCATCCCCGGGCCCGCTGCCGATCCCGGCCTCGACGCCTGGCGCGAGCTCCCGATTTCACAGCAGCCCACGTGGTCCGGCCCGGAATATACGAAGGCAGTCGACGAGCTGGCCTCCCTGCCGCCGTTGGTCTTCGCCGGAGAAGTGGACATCCTGCGCGAGCGGCTGGCCGCCGCGGCCCAGGGCCATGCCTTCCTGCTGCAAGGGGGCGATTGCGCCGAGACCTTTGCCGGGGCAACCGCCGACCGCATTAGCGCCCGGGTGAAGACGATCCTGCAGATGTCCGTCGTCCTGACCTATGGCGCCTCGATGCCCGTGGTGAAGATGGGGCGCATGGCCGGGCAGTTCGCCAAGCCGCGCTCCTCGGATTCGGAGACCCGCGAGGGGGTCACCTTGCCGGCGTTCCGCGGTGACATCGTCAACGGGTTCGAGTTCACCCCCGAGTCCCGCCGTCATGACCCGGCCCGGATGGTCAAGGCCTACAACACCTCGGCCGCCACGTTGAACCTCATCCGCGCCTTCACCCAGGGCGGATTTGCCGACCTGCGCAGCGTGCATCATTGGAACAAGGGCTTCCGGGCCAACCCGGCCCACAGCCAGTACGAGTCGCTGGCTGCCGAAATCGACCGCGCGGTGCGGTTCATGGACGCCTGCGGTGCAGACTTCGAAGCACTGAAGACCACCGAGTTCTTTGCCAGCCACGAGGCCCTCCTGTTGGATTACGAACGGGCCTTGACCCGCACGGACTCGCGCACGGGCCAGCCCTACGACACCTCCGGGCACTTCCTCTGGATTGGGGAGCGGACGCGGCAGCTCGACAGCGCCCACGTCGATTTCCTTTCCCGGGTGCGCAACCCGTTGGGGGTCAAGTTGGGCCCGAACACGACGCCCGAGGATGCCCTGGCCCTGGTGGAGAAACTGGACCCGAACCGCGAGCCGGGCCGGCTGACGTTCATCACCCGCATGGGGGCGAAGAATATCCGCGAGAAGCTTCCGGACCTCGTGGAGAAGGTCACCGCCTCCGGGGCCCAGGTCCTCTGGGTCACCGACCCGATGCACGGCAACACGGTGACCAGCGAGAACGGCTACAAGACCCGGAAGTTCGATGACGTCATGGACGAGGTGCGGGGCTTCTTCGATGTCCACAACTCGTTGGGCACCTACGCCGGCGGACTGCATGTGGAGATGACCGGTGACGACGTGGCCGAATGCCTCGGCGGTGCCGACCCGATCCGCGCCGACCAGTTCGACGATCTCTACGAATCCGTCTGCGATCCGCGGTTGAACCACCGGCAGTCCCTGGAGATGGCGTTCCTGGTGGCCGGCGCATTGGCCGAGCGCAAGCCGCGCACCGACTGATCGACCTGAAGCGCCACACGACGAAGGCCACGCCCGGGGAAGACCCCGGACGTGGCCTTGTCGTTGGAGGATCGAGCGGGCGGGGTGGCTCAGACGACCCCGAGGGTCACCGTGGACCCTTCGGGGAGTTCGCCGGAGGACGGGTCCTGCGTGGCCACCGTGCCGAAGATGATGCCGAAGCTGCCTTCGTTGATCTCGACCTCGAAGCCGGCGTCTTTGAGGATCTTCTCGGCCTTCTCCAACTGCTTGCCGCGCACCTTGGGCACCTCGACCATCCGCGGTCCCTTGGAAACGGCGAAGGTGACGGTCGTTCCCCGCTTGGCCTTTCCGGAGGAGGGCTCCTGCGAAATGACGATCCCCTTGTCGACCTTCTTGTCGAATTCCTTGCCTGACACCTCCGGTTCCAGGCCCGCGTCCTTCAACGTGGCTTTGGCGTCCTTCTCGGTGCGGCCGGTGACGTCGGGGACCTTGACGGGGGCCCGACCACGGGAGACCACGTAGGAGACCTTGGTCCCCCGGCGCACCTTCGACTCCGGCTTCGGCTTCTGCGAAACGACCTGACCGGCGGCGATCGATTCGTCGTACTCCTTCTTGGCCTTCCCCGGCACGACCTCGGCGTCCTTCAGGGCTTTTTGGGCGGTCGATTCCTCCAGCCCGACCACGTTGGGCACCGCAAAAAGCTCCGGACCTTTGGAGATCAGGAGCTCGACTGACTGGTAGCGGCGGATGGTGGTCCCCGCTTCCGGTTCGGAACCAACCACCAGGCCCTTCTTGATCTCGTCGTCGAAGACCCGGGTCGCACTGGACGAAACGCGGCCCGCCTCCAGGGCCTGCTGGGCGGAGGCAGCCGACTGGCCACTGAGCTGGGGGATCTGCACCGGTGAACCGGGGCCCATCCCGAAGAACCAGGCTGCGGTGGCCACCAGCGCGGTCACCAGGAAAAGTATGATGCCCAGGATCCAACCACGTCGTCGAGACGAGGGGGAAGCAAGGCTCTCCCGGGGTTTCTGTGCTTCACGCGCCCACTGCCGGCGGGAGTTTTTGGCCTCCTTGCGGGTCTGGCGTTCACGGGCCCGCCGGGACAGCATGGCCTGCTTCGACCGGCCGGCTCCGGACGCGGAGTCGAGGGCGGGTTGTTCTCCGGTATCGGTGGAATCGTTGTATCGGGGCAGTGCCTGTGTCGCTCCTGCAGGCGTTGAAATGACGCTGGTGGCGTTGTCTGGGACGCCCAACACCTCGGTTGCCCCATCCGGAAGGCCGGTCTGGCCGATGGCTTCGGTCCGGGCCGTGCCGTCGTCGGCGGCCGGCAGGGACATCAGGGCCCCGACGATCCGGGTGGGTGCGGATCCCGGCCCGGTATCCGGGGCGTCGGAATCGACAACGGGCTGGTCGAGTTCCTCATCGGTGAGCGTCCGTCGGATCTGCCGGATCTCGCCCAGGAGTGCTTCGGCATCCTGGGGCCGGTCCTCGGGTTCCTTGCGGGTGCAGAACTCCACGAGTTCATCGAGGTCGGCAGCAAGGTTCGGCAGGAGGAGCGAAGGGGCCGGCACGTCATTGGAGACATGCTGGTAGGCGATGGCAATGGGAGCTTCGGCCACGAAGGGCTGGCGCCCGGTGAGCATCTCGTACAACATGATGCCCACGGCGTAGATGTCGCTGCGGGCGTCGGCGGGGGCCCCGGTGACGAGTTCGGGGGAGACGTAGGCCACCGTGCCGATGAGGTTGCCGGTGGAGGTCTGGTTGCTCGCGGCGCGGGCCAGCCCGAAGTCGGCGAGTTTGATCTGGCCCGAATTCGACAGCAGGACGTTTTCCGGCTTGATATCGCGATGGACCAGGCCTGCAGCGTGTGCCGCGGCCAGGCCCTCGACGACCGCGTCCAGCAGGGCCAAGGCCTGGCGCGGTGCCATGCGTCCCTGGCTCTTGAGCAGGTCGCGCAGGGTATGGCCGTTGACGAGCTCCATGGCCAGGTAGGCGGTGTGTCCGTCGACGCCGGTATCCAGGACACCGACGATATGCGGATGGGAGAAACCGGCTGCGGTGATCGCCTCGGCACGGAAGCGCTCGACCAGCACCGGGTCCTCGGCCAAGTGTGGATGCAGGATCTTCAGCGCCACGTTGCGTTCGAGGCGGATGTCGGTGGCGAGATAGACCGTGGACATGCCGCCGACGGCCAACCGCTCGACAATGCGATAGCGGCCGTCGATCATCGTGCCCCGGTCGGGACTGGCTCCGTGTTCACTCACCCCACGATGGTAGCCAGAACCCGGCGCCTTTCCGTGGACATCCGCTCGGGGGAGGCGGAATCGTTGGGTGACGCTCAGGTCCTTAAACAGCCGGAGGGAGCGAATCCGTGGATTCGCTCCCTCCGAACGGCTAGAGGTTCTGTCTCGCTATGATGCGCGGCGGGCCCGGGCTGCGCGGCGCTTCAGGGCGCGGCGCTCGTCTTCGCTCATGCCACCCCAAACACCGGCGTCCTGGCCGGATTCGATGGCCCACTGAAGGCAGGTGTCGATGACCGGGCACCGGCGGCAGACGCTCTTGGCCTCTTCGATCTGGAGCAAGGCTGGTCCGGTGTTCCCCACGGGGAAGAACAACTCGGGGTCTTTGTCCAGGCAGGCTGCGCGACTACGCCAATCCATGCTTTTTGATGCTCCTTGGAATAGGTTTCGGGGGACGACCCACCACGGTCAATCCGAAGAGTGGGGCGGTGGCAGCACAAAAGAGAGCACTCACGAATGCTCCCGTTCACCTGCCCCATAAGATTGTCATGTTACTTGTGTGTAAACAAGGGTTGGACCGCAACCAATCGTTTCATGACACTGAGGCTTTTCTCACCCCAGCAAGGCCTTGCGGGGCAGGCGTTCCCATGTCAAGGCCCGCTCCGGGGGTGCCCTGGGGACACCGTCTGGTTGGGCCTGCCCAGCTCGTCGAGTAGATTCGGGGGGTGAGTTCCCCGAGTTCCCCCTCCCACCCTCCCCACGATCCGGCAGCCGTCCGTCGGCGCCCGCCATCGATCGTCGTGGTGGCGATGTTGTTGTTGCTCGAGGCCGTCGCTGCACTGGGCGCGGCTGCTTGGTACGCCACGTCGCTGGGTGAACCCGGACCCTTGTCGATGGGTGGGCGCATCTTCATGCTCGTTCTGATTCTCGGGGCGGCAGCATGGCAGGCCAACGTCGGGGTCCAGGTGTTCAAGGGGAATGCCTGGACACGCGCGGCCGCCGTGGTCTGGCAGGTCTTCCAGGTCATCTTTGCTGTTTCGTTCCTCGGGAGCGGGGGGTGGAGCCTGGTGCTGGGCCTGACGCTGCTGATCCCGGCGGCAGCGATCATCCTGCTGATTTTTGATCCGAAGGCCACTGCATTCTTCGGAGACCGCACACCACAAAACTAGGCGTCGGCACCATCCGCGACGGCACATTGGATCTGGGTCAGCCTTCCCTGGCGCAGCACGACGGCCCGCCCCGGCAGTGCCAGTTGATGTGGCCGGAGCCTCCATCCGGGGAAGTCCCCGTCACTGGCTTGCCGGGGGTTGAGCAGAAGAAACGCAGCCGGTGGCAGCATTCGTGCCACCGGGGGGAGCCGAGCGAGCCCGACCCGTTCGGGTGAGGCCGACATGACGACATGGGTGCCTGAGCGGATCAGGGAATCCAGATGAGCCAGGTCGGCGTCGGTGAGTGCCAGAACGTCATCGAGGAACAACAAGTCCGGTGGGTCAGTGGCCGGGCCCAAGGACCAGCGGATATCGAGGCCGGACCCCAGCTGGCCGGCCATCATGCGCAGGACGTTCGATTTTCCTGTTCCCGGGCCGCCCAGGACGAGACCAACGCGGCCGGGTTCCCAGATCCACGGCCGGTGTTCCGGCGCCATGAGCCCGATCTGATATCGGCCCGGGTGGCGGTCGATGCGCGGCAGCTGGTCTGTGCCGACCCGTGAAGGCAGGGGATGACACGAGCGAAGCGGCAGATTGGTCGGCGGGCCCTGGGCCTGGACGGTCGATGGCGCCGGTGTACAGAGTTGGACGACGACCCCCCGCTCAGGGGTAAGGGGGGACGTATATACGGCGCGCCCCGGGTATGGACCGGTGTTCTTGAGTCGTGGCCAGCCCATCAAGGTTTCTTCGCCCAGGCCAAAACGGAGGTACAGCCGATGGTCTGCCAAAGCGTGGAACCGGGAGGAGGTCAGATCACGATCCCCGGTGACGATGAGACACGTGTTTTCCCGCTCCGTCGTACGGGCCAGGGCCGCGAGCCGGTCATCGAGGGAAGCGAAGTCCGAAACCCCCAGCACCGTGGCCCATGCCGCGAGTCCGCTGACGAGCAGGACCCGAGTTGCTGTCGGTTGGTCTGCGGCATCCGGCGGTGCATCAAAGACGTCCAGGAGTTCATGGACACGTTCCGGTTCCCCGGCAGTGACGTAACCGGCGACACGTGGGTTCCCGGAACCGGGGCCGAAGTGTCCTGCCCCGTCCAACACGTAGATGTGGCGCTCCGGTTCCCCCTGAGCGAGGGTGTTGAGTAGTCCGAGGAGCGAAGCGGCAGCGGAACTTCCTGGACCGGCGATGACTGCTAGGCGTCTTTGGGATTCAGGAATCCACCACAGCGGCAGCAGACGCTGATGCTCGATGTCGTCGATCAGGCCGAGCGCGATGGCCCCCTCGGGCCGTTGCGTACGGAGCCGTCGCGGTATGAAATGGAGTTCGACAGGGAGCGGTGCAGCGAACGTCGCGACCGGGGACGGCGGCTCCTGGACATCCGAGGTCCTTCGTTCCAGAAGCCCTGCAGGGGAAGAATCCGCGGGCTGTGGTCGGTGGATCGTCGTGATGGGACGGCAGTCCTGGAACCCTGGGCCTGTTTCCCACACCTTCCAGACCGGTGCGTCGTCGCCGACGGGCAGGGACCGAAAAGGCATGGGCGGATCACCGGCTCGACGCATGAAGCCGAGCCCCGGGCTGGACGCAGGGAGTTCGGCGGCCGCCGAAGTGCCAAGGAGCTCGCTCGAATCCAGTGGGCTGAGCAGACGAAGGGCGATGACCGTGTTGATGTTGGCGCGCATGGACGCCGTGACGACTCCCTGCGGGCGTTGGGTGGCGAGCAGCAGATGCACACCCAGGGACCGCCCCACTGTTGCGATGCGCATGAGTTCAGGAACGGCGTCGGGCAGTTCGTCGCTGAGGACACGAAACTCGTCGACGATGACCACGAGGCGCGGAAGTGGTCCGGACACCGAATCGGCAAGGGCCCGATAGCGGGCGTAGTCTTCTGCCTTTGCCTCCTTGAAGAGTGATTCCCTGCGCTGTAGTTCAACTCGTAGTCCGCCGAGGACCCGTTCTCCGGATTCGGCATTGAGATCAGTCACCAGGGTTTGGCAATGTGGTGTTTCTGCGTAGGGCCCCAGCGTGGCTCCACCTTTGAAATCCAGCAGGAGCAGCGACAACTGATCCGGACCGTAGCGGCAGACCAGATCCAGGGTCATGGCCTTGAGGAGTTCGGACTTTCCCGAGCCGGTGGTTCCCGTGACGAGGACGTGGGGACCATCGCAGACGAAGTCCAAGGACACGGCAGTCCCCTCACAGACACCAAATCGACTCAGGAGTGATTCTGCCGAGGAGGCCTGCCAGACGGGGGTGTGCCCTGCCGAACCTCCGCGAGGTGTATCGAGTTCGTCGTCGCGTGCGGCTGCCCCCGCAGCAGGAAACTCCAGCTCTTGTTGGGATGACCTGCAGGCCGTGGAGAAAGTCGCGGAGGAGATGCCGTCCACCGCGACCAGAACCTCGTCGTCGCCGTGGCTCAACGTGGACGTGGTGAGGTCGAGACTCCAGTCGGCCGTGGCCTCGGATATTGGAGTGGTGAGGATCAGGGCCGGCGGCTGGCGGTCCCCGTCGATACCGCGGATCGCCGCAGCGATGCGGTCTCCACCGAGGGTCCCTGGCGTGACCAGCAGGACCGAGGAAGGGTGCAGGGCGGGTATGAGCAGCAAGGCTTCATCCGCGTCGTTGCACACGCGCAGGCACGGCATGAGCCGTACTTCCATTGGGAGGGTATCGGTCCCGCCGATGATCATCAGGGTCGAAGCCGCAAGAGAACAGGCTTGGGAAAGCTGGATGACGGCCGAGCGGATGAGCGGGCCGAGGCCCGGTTCTGGTCCCGACAGGAGCCCCAATTTACCTGAAGAAATCGTGATGATGACGGGAGCGTTGACGGAAGGCACCTGGGGACCTCGGTCGGAAGGTGGCTGGAGGATGAGTGGTGGGACCACGCGTCCTGACCCAAGACGCAGGGGGTGGGAGACAGCTGCTGGCTGCCGTGCTTTGAGCGAGGCGCTGCCCCTTCTCGTGTTTTGGAGAACCTGGAGTCCGACTGGTGGGACCAGGTGTTCCATGTCCTGGATCAATTCCGTCGAGATGCCGTGGATACGTCGACGCAAATGACGACGTGAATTGAGCTCGATGGTCGCCGGGACCCCGCCGGTGACGAGGCCGAAAGCGCTGAAAGCCAAAAAGAACCATGAACCCAGGGTCAGCGCCAGAACGATACCGATGAGGAGGGGGAGGGCCGCTGTAGTCATCATCAGCCACGGCCTGCTGCCGGAAGCGGGGCGTGATAGTTGCGTCGGAGGTGGCGGCCATGGAGCCGGACGATCATAGGGGGACCGCGCATGGCCATCGACCCGGACGGAGTGAATGCGGAAGGTGGTGTTCCCCAGGGAGAACTCGTCGTCGGCGCCGAGGAACTGTTTCCTTGGTTTTGAGACACCGCGTCCGGTTGATCGTGGACCAGTGGTTTCCACAAGTGCAATGGAGGTCTTGTCGACGATGATGTCGGCATGGTGGCGGGAAAGCCCGGGATCGGAAGTAGCCAGGTCGCAGTCACCGCGTCCGATGGAGTATCTCCCGCGGGTCAGGAGCAGACGGGGACCACAATCCGGTCCTTTGATGGCAACCAGCCATATTTCGGAGGGCGTAGGCGGAGGTGAAAATGGTCGGCTGAACGGTGTGAGGGTCACCATCCCCTCGGTGGGGAGCTGTTCCACCTGATCCAGCTGTCCGCCACCGGCCAGACGGAGTCGCGCGTAGCCCAGATCGGTCAGGACACTTCCCAGCTCGGCCCCCGATAGACCTTCGGGGCCGGTGACTTCGAAACTCGTTGTCCGGGCAGCGTCGAACGGGCCCCAGGGCTGTCGGACGACGGCGACGTGAAGTGTCATGTGAAAGCGCCTTTCGCTCAATGATCCCCGGCTCCAGGTCACGTTAGCCCGGATTCACAAGCGCAATATTTATTAGCGAAATATTGTGGATAACATGCACAAGGATTTTCCACACATGGGCCTAATCCCTTGTTTGATGCATGCGGTGTGGGTAACGTCACAAGAGTTGTCCCAGCGGAGGACACCACGGGTATCAAGTCCTGTGCCCAGAACTTTGCACGGGAGATGCAGGTGGACGGACAACGCACCATCGAGGACGAGGCACGCGAGCGTGTTCGGCGCCGGGGACTGGACCCTTCCGAACATGTCGCCGAGATCCGTCGGATCGTGGACATGGCAGTGCGTGACTACGATGAACGATCCTTATTGGAAGGGCTGCCACGACTCGGGGACCTGGAGGAAGCAGGCAGATCGGTCTTCGACGCCATCGCGGGCTTCGGGCCGTTGCAGCCGCTATTGGATGACCCGGAGGTCGAGGAGATCTGGATCAACTCTCCTTCGGAGGTTTTTGCTGCGCGGGGCGGCAGTTCTGAATTGACCTCGATTCGGTTGGACGACGGGCATGTGCGGATCCTGGTGGAACGCATGTTGAAGACGTCGGGCCGCCGCCTGGACCTATCCACACCCTTTGTCGATGCCGCGCTGCCGGATGGGTCGCGTCTGCACGTGGTCATCCCGGATATCACCAGAAAACACTGGTCGGTCAACATCAGGAAATTCATTGCCAGGGCATCTCGCCTTGATCATCTGGTTGAGCTGGGATCGCTCAGCCGACAGGCCGCTGACTATTTGCACTCCGCTGTTGGGGCTGGACTCAATGTGCTGGTCTCCGGGGCCACACAGGCAGGAAAAACTACGCTGCTGAATTGCCTGGCTTCGGGGATCGGTAGCCGCGAGCGAGTCATCACGGTGGAGGAGATCTTTGAACTCAAGATTCCACTGCGCGATGTAGTGGCCATGCAGTGCCGCCAGTCGAACTTGGAAGGTCACGGCCAAATCGACATGCGCCGCATCGTCAAGGAGGCTCTGCGCATGCGGCCGGACAGGATCATTGTCGGAGAAGTCCGCGAAGCAGAAGCGTTGGACATGCTGATCGCGATGAACTCGGGACTTCCGGGGATGGCTAGCGTTCACGCCAACTCCGCCCGGGACGCCGTCACGAAAATCTGTACGCTGCCCCTGCTGGCCGGAGAAAACATCAACTCCAATTTCGTGCTGCCGACCGTTGCCTCCTGCATCGACCTGGTGGTGCACTGCGAGCGGAGTGCTGCGGGGCATCGCAGGGTTTCCGAGATCATCAAGCTAGGTCGCAGGGTCGAAAACGGCATCATCGAGTCCTCGACGACGTTCAAACGGACCGACGGCGAACTACGGATGGCTCCGTCGGCGGATCTGGCCCACGACAAGTTCGACAACGCTGGAATCGACCCGACCTTGCTCTTGGGGGTCGGACAATGACTTTGGTCTGGGGGCTGGTCTTGGGCCTGGGACTCCTATTGGTTTGGCAGGCATGCTGGAGCGAACCAGCGAAGCCGGCGAAACCACGGAAGCGCCGAATCCAGGCGCTGCTGTTGCGTGCCGGACTGGATAAGGTCAGTGTCGCTGGCTTCATGTCTGCCATGCTGCTCTGTTTCGTCATCGTCGCCGTGATCGTCTTTGTTGTGACGTTGTCGCCGCTGATCGCTCCCATATTCGGAGCTTTTGGCGCACTCGTCCCGATGTTGGTCGTCCGCTGGCGTGCAGCCAAGCGAGCAATGGTGCTCCGGGAGCAATGGCCGGATGTGGTCGACCATCTTCGGTCGGCCATCCGGGCCGGTCTGTCGTTGCCGGAGGCGCTGATGCAATTGGGGGTTCAAGGCCCCGAGCAACTCCGGCCGGCCTTTACGGAATTCGGGCTCGACTACCGGGCAACGTCGCATTTTGTTGATGCGATGGAGCGACTACGGTACCGACTGGCAGATCCCGTCGCCGACAAGATCGTTGCGGCCCTGATGATCACCCGCGAGGTCGGTGGCTCGGATCTGGGAGAGATGCTGGGGACTTTGGGCGGGTTCCTCCGCGATAGTGCCCGCACCCGTGGCGAGCTCGAAGCTCGACAGTCATGGACGGTGAACGCGGCGCGCCTGGCCGTCGCTGCTCCCTGGGTGATCCTGCTACTCATGGCGTCCCAGCCACAAGCGGTCAAAGCATATTCAACGGTCGGAGGCGCCGTCGTACTTTTGGGCGGGCTGTTCATTTCCTTCTTGTGCTACAGGATCATGCTGGGTATTGGGACATTGCCCTCCGAGGAAAGAATCCTCAAATGACGGGCTCAATTGCCTGGTCCCTGGCGTTGGGGCTGCTGCTGGGCTCAGGACTCTGGTTGTGTTTTGTGAGACTTCCCGCCCTGCGTCGGGTGAAGTTCTCAGATCGCATTTCCGGGCAATTGCGCCCGGCCGCGAATCCTTCCGGGACCCGCCCCGGTCAAGTTGCTGCGGAAACGCCACTGGGTCCGCTGGTCAAGATCCTCTGGCCGGTCCTGAAGGATCTTGTCACCATGTTGAACCGTTTCAATCCGGCTGGGGGAGGAATTCAACGGCGGCTCCAACGGGCAGGACTGGTGGCGAGCGTTACCGAATACCGGATATCGCAATTGACTTATGCAGGTGCCGGACTTCTGCTGGGAAGCATTTTCGTTGTCGCATCGGCGGCGAGGGGGAACTTCAACGGGGTCCTGGCAATCACGGTGCTGTTGATCGCGGGGGTAGCGGGATTTGCGTTCCGAGAATGGCATCTCACGGAGCTGGGGACCCGACGGAGCCGGAGGATTCTGGGGCAATTTCCGAGCATTGCCGAACTCATCGCCTTGGCCGTGGGGGCGGGGGAGAGCACAGTGGGGGCCATCGAGCGTATCTGCAGCACTGCCGAAGGCGATTTACCGGACGAATTCAAGGCCCTATTGGCGGATGTTCGATCCGGAACGCCCATGACAACGGCGTTCCAACGGCTGGCCAGAAGACTTGATCTCAACGCAATGACCCGATTTTCCGACGCAATCACGGTCGCAGCAGAGCGCGGGACGCCATTGGCAGAAGTGTTGCGGGCCCAAGCCCAAGATGTCCGGGACGCAGCCAAAAGAGAGTTGATGGAGACTGCCGGGCGTAAGGAAATCAGCATGATGATCCCAGTCAAGTTGTGGGTAGAATGTTTCCCATGTTGGCCGGAATTTATGCGCGCATCTCGCGCGACGCAGACGACACACGCCTCGGTGTAGAGCGCCAGATTGCCGATTGCCGTGAGCTGGCCGAGCGCAAGGAGTGGGAGGTGGCAGAAACGTTCGTGGACAACGATGTTAGTGCCTCGCGCTCCAAGGTTCGCCCCGAGTATCAGCGGATGATGCAGGCTGTGGAGGATGGACGAATTCAGGCCATTGTGGTCTGGGACGTGGACCGTCTGACGCGGAAACCTCGGGAGCTGGAGGACGTGATCGACCTGACTGCGCGCTCTGGGGTAGAGCTTGCCAGCGTTGGCGGTGAGATTGATCTTGCCACGCCACAGGGGAAGATGACGGCGGGGATCAAAGGCATGGTGGCGCGCCATGAGTCGGAGCAGCAGGCGCGGCGCATTCGACGGAAGTTCGAGCAAAAGGCGGCCGCCGGGGAGCCGCATTCTCATGTGCCCTATGGGTATTTGCGGGTCCAACGGGACGGCGCGCCGTGGGAGGTGCCGGACCCTGAGGCCGGCCCGGTGGTCCAGGAGATGGTTTCGCGGTTCATTCGCGGTGATTGGCTGCACACTATCGCCAGAGACTTTAACGTTCGCGGGGTTCGGGCCCCGCGTGGTGGAGATTGGAACAACACGTTGGTCCGGCAGATCGTCCGCCGGCCCATCAATGCCGGGTTCCGGGTGTTCCGGGGTGAGGTGGCCGGACGTGCTAACTGTGACCCGTTGATTTCAGGGGATGAGCACGAGCAGGTGTTGGCGATCCTGGCGGACCCGGTGCGGAAAGCAAATTACAAGGGCCGGGAGCCCCGGTCCCTCTTGACCGGCATTGCTGGCTGCGGTCTTTGTGGCGGAAAGATGCGGAAGGTGCCAGGCGCGATCAAGGCCGGGAAGAAACAGCCGGCGGCGTATTCTTGCCGGGACTGCCATCGCGTTCGGCGCAAGCTCGAATCAGTGGATGACCTGGTCACCGTTCTGGTTCTGGGACGGCTGCTGATGCCGGACTTGGCGGCGGCTATGGCTGGCGACAACTCCGATCAGATCGAAAAGTTCCGGGCGCAAGTCGTGGGCCTGGAAGCGCGCTTGGAGTTGGCCGCCGATGAGTTCGCGGACGGTGGCATGACGGGGGACCAGCTGCGGCGAGTTAACGCGAAAATTCTCCCACAGCTCGAAGAGTTGCGCCGGCGGCTGGCATCACTTCGTCCAGTCACGGCTGTTCTGGACTTGGCCGGCGAGGATGCGGCGGAGCGCTGGGCGGCCGCGACTCTGGATATTCGACGGAGCGTGGTCGAGGACCTGATGGAGATTACTATTTTGCCTACCGGGTCGGGGATTCGGTTTAGCCCCGAGCACATCAAGATCGAGTGGAAGGTGCCGGCGGCATGAGTTGGGACGAATCGGCAGGCTGGCCTGAGGAGTCGGAATGGATCGAGCCTGATACCGCTGACGTGCTGAATCGCAGCGCCTGGGTGGGTCCTGAGTTGGTGCGGATGGTGGAAGGATATTTGCCACAACGGAGGGATGGGTTCACGCAACAGGCCCGGGCAACTGTGCATGGCCGGGACACTGGCGCACGGTTCGATCTTCGGGTTGTTGACTCGAAGACGCTCGAGGTCCGTGCGAACCGGTGGGGCGTTGTGAGCGTCCCGCACATTCCGGAAGGTGCGCCGGGGAACAGTATGGGGATGACATGGCAACTCCACGGGCCGGGCGGGCTGGCGTTTCCCCAACTGTGGACAGTTGGAGAAATAGCGGCCTCGATCGTTGTGGCGTCGGTGAAATGGGAACAATCGGGTAGGCCTGGGCCGTTGCGGTTTGAATGGGGCAGAAGGCCGAGTATTTGACCGTAGCCCTGATGGTCAAGGTAATGTCGTGTTGTCTCCCGGCGACACATGGACCGGCCAAGCACTGAGGCCCAATTGGGCAGGCGCAACTAAAGCTCTCGGTGACGTTTGCACCCTTTGAGGTGCCGTCATTCGGGAGCTATTTTTATGTCCAATACCGACGTTCTTCGGGCCCGGTCCGTCCTCGGAAATGCCACGCGCAAGGGCAGCGCGGACGAAATCTCAGGGGCCCGCCGCGATTTAGCGGCTGCCAAACTCGCTGCCTACGTGGAGGCGACGCTCGCGGCCGCGCCGCCGCTGTCACCTGAGCAGGCCGCGCGCATTGCCTCTAAGCTCCAGCCGGCTTCCGGCGGTGGTGCCAAGTGAGGGCGGGCAAGAGAACGGCCCCCGTCAAAGACGAGGGCCGTCACCTCGGAAAACACACACCAGAGGACTTGTCGACCATACCTCAGCCCGGCCCCGAGCTGGTGCCAGCAGGTGGTGATGCCGCGTGACGGACGCGCGTTTTCCTGACCGGTGGCTGAATGACCGGCGAATTATGCGGCTGAGCCCCGAAGTGTTCCGGGCGTTCGTGCTGTCCCTGTCGTGGGCCGTGTCGAATCGGACCGATGGGCGGGTCGAAGTTGCGGACCTGGACATGGTGCCCGGGTGCTCGCTGGACTCGGCGGCCGCCCTGGTGAACGCCGGTCTCTGGACCCCGGCTGACGACGGGACGGGGTGGCAGATCGTGGACTTCCTGAACACTCAAACCTCCCGGGACAAACTCGAAGGGCTGGAGCTGCGGAAACGCCAGGACGCGGACCGTTCGAAGTCCTACCGTCAACGGAAGAAAGCCGGGGAACACGTGACGGAATCACGTGATGATCACGTGACGGGAACACGTGACGACATAGGAAAGGCTAGGCCAGGCCAGGACAGGCTTCTGACTACACACACGAGCACACGCGAGGAGGTGCCGGCGTCCAGTAGTGGCTGTGTGGTTCCTGGTTGTCCGACTCCCATCACTGAATACGCCCGGCGGGAGTATGGCGGCTGGTATTGCGCGCCGCATGGTGAGGAGCCGGCGGGGGGTGTTCCTCGTGGTTGAGGTTGAGCGGGACCCTACGGACCTTGGATTGTCGCCGGCTACCTCGGCCCCCGACCATCCCCGGCCGGCTCCGGTGCATCCGGCGGCCTGTGTGGGCGGTTGGCTCGGTGAGGACTCGGAGGGCCGGCCGGTGCCGTGCCTGACGTGTCGGCCTCATCTGCGGGAGGTGGTCCGGTGAAGTGGTGCCCAGGGTGTCGAGAGCTGAAGCCGGTCGAGGGGTTCCACCTGAACCGGCTGCGGGCCGATGGGCTCGCTACGTGGTGCCGGGTCTGTGTCCTGGACTACTCGGCGGAGTATCGGGAACGGCCCGGGCACCGGGAGCGGGCTCGGGCGTATGCGGCGGAATGGCGAAAACGACGGAAGGACAACGGATGAGCTGGGAACGACGGAAACGAGAAGCGGCGCGGCCGATGAATCAGCGGAAGGTCCATCTGCGGCGGAAGGTCTGGTTGGACGGTGAGGGCCGGATTCCTGGCTTGGTGGCCGGCGTTGGGGCCACTCGGGCGTTCCTGACGCCGGCGGCCGCGTTGGAGCTGGCGGACCGGTTGGTCGATATGGCGGAGGCCGTCGAGCAGGAGCACGGGACTGTGGCCGGGGCGTCTGAGTCGCTGCAAGCGTCCACGAGCGCCACGGACGCGGCTTGATAGGTCCCCGGCTGGGTGATTGGCCCACTGAACTTTAGAACGGCCCGGAGACGGGCGCACAGCAATTCAAGGGAGAACAAGAGATGAGCAACACGAACGAGACACGCCACGAGCTGGCACCACTGAGCGGCGACGCGGCGGCAATGGTCCGGGCGTTCGAGGCCGATGATGGGGCCGCCGTCTCTGCCGTCGTCGCCGGCCTATCGTCGGACGAGCGTGACGGGCTGGTCCTGGCGCTGGCGGCGCTGGTGCCGATGAGCTGGCGGGCCGCGTACCGGGCCGGCTTGGAGTTCGGCGCGGAGCATGGGCCGGCGGACCTGGACGGGCAGGACCGGGCGGAGGTCGCCGGGATGGTTCACGCGGAGCTGGTCGGGTACCTCGGCGCGGTGATTGGACAGTCACGCCGGTCGAGTTAGGGTTGTGGCAGCGCGAAAGTTCCGCTAGTTGCGATGGCAAGAACCAGGACCCCACGGGGCAAGTTCGAGGACCTGAGTCAACGGCCGGACGTAGTAGTGACAGGCCGTACCGGTCGCCGTTTCGGCGTCATAGGTGCCACCGAATCTTCAGCCCTGCCCAGGGTTCCGTCGCCCCGCTTTCATTTGGGGCCGCGTAGAACCGGCCGGGCCACTATCAATCATCTTTTGCCGGCCCCTGGTCGTGGTCTATCCACACCCGGGGACAACGGCACAGAATCAGGAGAAACACCATGAGCAAGTCCGTAGAACTGAAGCAGAAGGCCGCTGAGGCGGCCGCCAATGCCCGTGAGATTGCGGAGAAGGGCGAGGCCGGCGGCCGGTCCCTGTCAGCTGAGGACCGGGCGAAGTTCGAAGCGGAATTGAAGTCCGCTCGGGACTACCTGGGCAAGTACGAGCAGGCCAAGTCTGACGAGGGCATTCTGGCCCAGGCCAAGGCCCTGGCTGCTGAGGTTGGCGGGCCGGTCGGTTCCAAGTCGTCCGCCGGCCCGGTGGGTCGGAAGGCGTGGGGCCAGTCCGCGCTGAAGTCGGTGCGTGAGTCGATGGGCCGTGCCGATGGGTCCAAGGCCCTCGTGTCCGGGTCCGTTTCCCTGGCTAACCCGGTCTCCCAGGGCGTGACGCCGCTGGGTGCCGCGCCGACCACGGTGCTGGACCTGCTGCGCGGTGAGTCGGCCGCCGGCATGGCCGGCGCGGACTACGGGCGTGAGCTGGCCGGCTACGCGCCGCGCTACGAAAACGAGGGGCAGCTCGAGGCGTCCGTGTTTGGCGGCGACGGCGGCGGAGGCAATACCTACACCTACCTGCGCCAGACCGTCCGCGATTCCAAGGCCGCCCCGGTGGCCGATGGGGCACAGAAGCCCACCTCGGTGTACTCGTTCGAGGAAGTCGAGGGCCGCTACAAGGTGGTCGCTCATATCTCGGAGCCGGTGCCGCTGCGGTACTTCCACGACGACAAGGCCCTCGGGGACTTCCTGGCGAATGAAATGGGCTACGGGCTCGCCGTCGCCACTGAGGGGCAGGCGTTGACCGGTGACGGGCTCGGGGAGAACTTCACCGGCGTTCTGGAGACGGAGGGCATTCTGTCCCAGGCGTGGGCCGTGGACCTGCTGACCACTCTGCGCAAGGCTGTGACCGCGCTGCAGGTGTCCGGCGTTGACCCCTCGGCCCTGGTGCTGCATCCGGCGGACGCTGAGCGTCTGGACCTGCTGCGTGAAGGTGAGGGCACCGGGAAGTACCTGATCGGTGACCCGGCCGCTGACGCCGCCCAGGCGCTGTGGCGCGTGCCTCGCGTGCCCTCGGTCGCCGTGCCTGTCGGCACCGCTGTCATGGGCGACTGGGACGGCGCGGAGCTGACCACGCGGCAGGAGGCCACGCTGCACGTGGACACCGGCGGGGCCCTGTTCGATAAGAACCAGGCCCGCTTCCGCGTGGAGACTCGGGCCGACGTTGCCGTGAAGCGTCCCGGCGCGTTCGTCAAGGTGGACGTGGCGGAGCCGGCGGCCTAACAGACCGGCGCGGCCGGGCCGGCTTCCTCCGTTCTCTGGCCCGGTCGTGCCACCACTTCAGCGGCCGGCGACTGCTTCCCCCTTCCGGGTCCAGTCGCCGGCCGTTGTCGTGTGTCCGGGCACAGTGCCGGCCCTCGGTGCCGTTGCTGGTCCGTTGCCGGCCTCTCCTGGCTGGTGCCGGCCCGCCCTGGAGAATCAGGCTGCCCTGTCTCTCCCCGTGGGGGAGGGGGCGTCTCAATCCCTGGAGACCCCCAGGGACCCGAATAGTCGCCGGCAAGTGTCCCTCTCCCCGTGAGGGTGCCGGCCGGGTCGCGTGTGCGCGTGCGCGCGAAGAGCACTTGTCAATAAGGCTTAGACAGACCACGGAGAACGGCCGTGGTCCATCCTGGTATTGTCTGTCTACGCAATGAGTCGCTACTCAGGCTCGTTCTACGATTCGCTCGGTCCAGCGCTTCTGATCGATGAAGCCACAACGTCTGTAAGTGGCTCACCGATCGCGGCTTTGTAGTTGAAGCCAACGAGCTGCAGTACCGTTAGCAGCTCGGGCGAAAGTAGCGTCTTGACGGCCTCGAGCATTTTTTTCGTCTCGTCCTCGTCGTCGCCTTCAGAACCTTCGTCGAGGGTGAAGAACAACTCTTCGGCTTTTGGAATCACTTGTTCCGTGATGTAAGAGATTTCCTCTTCAGTGATTCGCTGAGAAGTCAGCTCCTCTTTGAAGCTTTGGGCAATCGCTACGAGTTGCGAACGTTCGTCTAGTAGCTCGTTGATGATCTCTGACAATTCGTTGAACTGTGCGTCTCTGTCTTTATTTGCTTTGACTGTTTGGATACGGGTCGTGATTCTTGCGGCCGTGCCTTTGGCGACGAGTGATCCTAGCTGAGTGATCAAAGACGTGAGAATAGGTTCCATGAAATTGTCCAATGCGGGATAGGTGAAGGGTGGATTTCAAACTCTACGCACCACTCCCGTGTCTTCGCTCACTGGACGCGGTCGCCGGGGTGAACGGTGCGGAACTTGTGGTGGTCCTCGGTGGAAACGGTGACCGTGGCGAGCCGGTGGTCGTCCGATTTGGCGCGGGCGGTGATTTCAGTGGCGAGCCAACGCATACGCGCGCGGTGCCAGTCGTTACCCTTCAGCTCAACTAGGAGCGTTCCGGGGTTGGTTTCGTACCAGCCGTCGATTTTCTGGTGGGGGGTTCCGTCTGAGAACTGGGACTCGTCCGTGCGTTCGTAGGATTCCAAAAACTGGTCGCGGATATCCATTGCCCAAGTATTCGATTCCTTGGCTTCGAGGTTGAGCCCCGAGTTTTGTTCGATGGCTGACAAAGCCTCGCTCGGGCTGCTGGCGGCTGGTGAGCTGCTGGCCGGGGCGCTGGTGGAGCTGCTGGCGCTGCTGCTGGTGGCCGGCGCGGCCGTCTCGGTGGGGCTGGCGCTGCATCCTGCGAGCGCGGCGACGATGGGAAGGGCGACGAGTGCTGTGCGGTTCACGGTGTTGCCTTTCGTGCGGGTGAATCTGTGTGTGTGGGCTGACTTGCAGCCGGCGATCACTTGGGCCGGACAATGGAGAAAGCTGAAGAGGACCACCGGCCCTTCCGGTCGGTCGCGGTGATTTTGAGGACTTCGGGAAAGTCGGCTCCGATACTGTCCAGCATTTTGTCAGCGATTCCGTATAAGTCCGCCTCGGGATTGGCGCTTATGCCGATATGGTCGTCCACGGTTAGCAGGATGGTCCCGCGTTCGATGCTCTCCACTTCCTGAATCATGTTGCACGGAGTGTCAAGTCCTTCGATGCTGCCCACGCCTTGGTTGCTGAGCCAACGATTCAACGCGGCCTCGGCTACGGCCTGGTCCATGCCGGGCTCGTCTGGTGGGGTATAGGTGGCCTGTGCCCCGACTGGTTCCGGCGTGGCCGTCTCTGTGGAGGGCGCGGGGCTGGTGCTGCATCCGGTGAGCGTGAGCGCGGCGATAATGGGCAGGGCGGCGAGTGCTGTGCGGTTCATGGTTTGGCCTTTCGTGCGAGTGAAACGGTATCCAGTGTAGGGGCAGACCCTGAGCTGACTGGGGGAGTAGCGGAGTGGGGGTGGGGCCTGAGGCCCTAACTGAACCCCTGCGGGGTGCTGGCTTTGCAAGGTCCCCCACACCACAACAAGCACCCCGAACCCCGGCAACCATCATTCGGAGTAGCACCTCTGGCCCGCCCTCTAAAAGAGGACGAGCTGGGGTGGACCTGATCGCGTGGCCTTTGCGACCAGTGCCCCGGCGGTACGGGGCCAAACGTTGCTATATCTAAACCGCGCCGCCTCTGGTTATGCGCTAGGGCGGCAGGAACGCGCTGGGAGATACCCAGAGCCGGTCACGGGGGCGGCTGTCCAAGGAGGGGAAGTCCCCGCCACCGTGACCGGGTCAAGGCATCCCACACGAGGGTGGGGTGCCGTTGCCGGCTACATTTGCCCGGTGATGAGGCTCGGGGCCGCTGCTGCGGTGAACAGTGCGAGCGTGACGAGGGTGGGCAGGACGGCGTCGACTGTGCGCTTCACTTGGTGGCCGCCTTGACTTGTGCGAGCAGGGACGCGAGGGCGTCGAGGTGGGTCACGTCGAGGACGAGCGGGTCGCCGCCTCGGTAGTTGAGTGTGACGAGCTGGCCGCCTGGGTGGATTGAGGCGTGGAGGGTGTCGGCCGGGCCGGTGGTTGGCTGGTCGAGGTGCTGCCAGCCTGTTGCGGCCGGCGCGGTGTTGGTATGGTTAGGCATTGCAGGCGCTCCTTATAAGCGGTTGCCATTCCCCGGACGGTTCCAGCCGTGCCGGGGCTTTTCTTATGTCTAAACACTCTTACCCAAATGGAGACCCCCGTTGTCTTCGGCATGCTCCCGCTCACCATCGTCTTCGCCGTCTATCCGGGTCTCTCGCTGATCGACATGAACCTCTGAATGCCGAATGGGGTCTTATCCGCGGCATCCAGCCATCTAGCAGGAAGGCACAACACAATGAAGTACGCATGGAGCCAAGCCAGGGCACTCGGATTGACGGCGACGTTGATCTGCATGGCCAGGGTCCAAGGCCTCGGCTCGCGGTTTCGCGATGACGAACGGGGAGATGTACCTGGGTGGGTCATGATCACGCTGATGTCTGCGGTGCTGGTGGCGGCGCTGCTCGCCGTCGCGGGCCCGCGATTGAGCGATCTGTTCAACCAGGCCATCAACCGGGTATCCGGTCTCGGCTAGGAGGAGCCAGGACGAGATAGCCTCGATGAAGACTCTGCAGCATGCCGACAGGTGTCGCACGAAGCACGGCGCGGAAGCCGGTCCGGAGAACGGTTCCGCCGTCGCGGAATTCGTCATGGTATCTGCCCTGTTGACGATGCTGTTCGTCTCCGTTCTGCAACTGGCACTTGTCCTGCACGTACGCAACACGTTGATGGACGCCGCCGCGTCGGGAGCGCGGTTCGGCACACTGGCTGATCGTTCACCGGCTGAGGGGGCGCAGCGTACGAGGGAACTCATCGATGGTTCGCTGGGGCCGGGACTGAACAAGGACGTCGAATTCACAGCCACGACCATCGGCGGTCAGCCTGGGCTCAAGATAACAGTCAGCACTCCCTTACCACTGCTGGGGTACTTTGCGGTGGGTGGGCATCTGCATGTCAGCGGGGAAGCGGCGCGATATGGCGGATAGGGAGCTCATGAAACGAATCCGCCAGACGTGGGCCGATGGGCATTCATCGGAACGTGGATCCTCCATGGTTGAATTCATCTTCCTCGGGGTCCTCCTGCTGGTTCCGGTCACCTACCTCATCATCAGCGCTTCGCAGTTGCAGGCTGCCTCCTTCGCTGCAGTCGGTGCTGCAGACCATGCTGCAAGGACGTTCGCGACTGCCGATACCGAGACGGAAGGGGCGGCCCGGGCCAGGAACGCGGTTGAGGTGGCGTTGGGAAATCTTGCCGTGGACTCCCAGGCGGCAACGATGGAATACCGGTGTTCGCCGTCCTGCCTTGAGCCGGGGTCGACGGTGACGGTGGATGTCTCCATTCGTGTGGGACTGCCGTGCCTGCCACCAGGAGTGGACCTTGATTTCGGGCGGTCTTCCTCGTCGGCAACCGTCCGCGTTGATCGGTATGGGTGAGTCGAACATGTCCACCGGAAGACGATGGTTCACCGGACACCACCCCGGGTGCCGCAGAGTGCACGGGGCGTGGGGCCGCCACCGACCCCCCATGACCGAGGAAACCGGACAATCGATGATCCTGATCATCGGCTATGTACTGATAGTGCTCCTCGCCGTCAGCGCGACCCTGGCTGCAACCCTGGTCAACACGCAGGCCCGCAAACTCCTGAGCGTTGCCGATAGTGCCGTCACGGCTGCGGCCGACAGCTTCGAAGTGGAGGAAAATGGCGAAGACGGTGCCCTGGACTTGCGTCTGAGCGACGAAGGAGTGGCGGCGGCCGCCGCCAAGTACGTGGCCGACGTGGGTGCGGCGGAGAGGTTCGACGGATTCGCCCTGGCGCGCGCCAGCTCCAGCGGAGACGACACCACGGCGGTCGTGCGCCTGAGCGCGGTGGTGCGCCCACCCATTATTGGTTGGTTCGTCCCCGAGGGGATTCCCATCAGCGTCGAGTCCAGTGCCCGAACCGGACTCACCAGATGACGTAGTCTTGGAAGATCATGGCTTCTACTGACTTTCCCGCGGAAATCCGCGACCTGCGCAATACATTCGCCTCCATCGAAGCCGTCACCGACATCGAGCGGATCAAGACGGATATCTCCGAGCTATCCGAACAGGCTGGTGTCCCTGACCTCTGGGACGATCCCGCTGCGGCGCAGGTCATCACCTCCAAGCTTTCCCACCGGCAATCCGAACTGGGCAAGATCGAGCGGCTTGAAGCCCGCATTGATGACCTTGAGGTCCTGGTCGAGCTCGCGGCAGAGGAAAACGACGCTGACTCCCGGGCCGAAGCCGAGAAGGAGCTGAAGTCCCTGCGCAAGGCGCTCAGCCAGCTCGAAGTCGTCACCCTGCTTGCCGGGGAATACGACGAGCGGGCCGCGGTGGTCACCATCCGTGCCGGCGCCGGTGGTGTTGATGCCGCAGACTTCGCCGACATGCTCATGCGCATGTATCTGCGCTGGGCCGAACGCCACGGCTACACGACGACGGTCATGGACACCTCCTACGCCGAGGAAGCCGGCCTGAAGTCCGCGACGTTCGAGGTCAATGCCCCCTACGCCTTCGGGACGTTATCCGTCGAGGCAGGTACCCACCGGCTGGTGCGGATCAGTCCCTTCGACAACCAGGGACGTCGCCAGACCTCCTTTGCTGCTGTTGAAGTCATCCCGCTCATCGAAAAGACCGACTCGGTAGAGATCCCCGACAACGAGCTCAAAATCGATGTGTTCCGCTCCTCCGGCCCCGGAGGCCAGTCGGTGAACACCACCGACTCCGCCGTGCGGATGACCCACATCCCCACCGGGATCGTCGTCTCGATGCAGAACGAGAAATCCCAGATCCAGAACCGGGCCGCCGCCCTGCGCGTCATGCAGTCCCGGCTCCTCTTGGCGCGTCAGGAAGAAGAGAACGCGGCGAAGAAGGCGCTCGCCGGTGACGTCAAGGCCTCCTGGGGCGATCAGATGCGTTCGTACGTGCTCAACCCGTATCAGATGGTCAAGGACCTGCGGACCGAGCACGAGGTCGGCAATACCGGTGCCGTCTTCGACGGGGAGATCGACGACTTCATCGACGCAGGAATCCGCTGGCGGGCCAACGCCCGGCATGAACACGCCGAATAACACCCGTCACGACGCCCCGCAGAGGCCGCCGTCCCCTGACAGTTCCACCGCTGCCGTGCAATGATCCGAGTGCAGCGATCAACGGCGTGCTGCTTGGCCGGCCGCCTTCGATGATCGCTGGAACAGCGTGAAGTGCGAGAACGGGAGCAAAGCAATGAGCGGATATCTGCAGGGACGCCAGGCAATCGTCACCGGGGGAGCCAGCGGCATCGGAGCCGCATGTGCCCGGGCCTTTGCCGAGCGTGGTGCAACGGTCACGGTCGCGGACCTCAACGGGGAAGCTGCCGAGCAGGTCGCCTCCGAGATCGGCGGCAAGGCATGGCAGATCGACCTGGGGGACACCTCGGCGCTGGAGGACCTCAGCCTGGAAGCGGACATCCTGGTGAACAATGCAGGGATCCAGCGCATCAACCCCGTGCACGAATTCGTTCCCGACGACTGGCGGCTGATCCACCGGCTCATGCTCGAAGCGCCCTTCCTGCTCATCCGTGCGGTGCTTCCGGGCATGTATGAACGTGGGTTCGGGCGGATCATCAACCTCTCGAGCATCCATGGGCTGCGCGCCTCCGCCTATAAGAGTGCCTATGTCGCCGCGAAGCATGGCCTAGAAGGCCTGTCCAAGGTCACCGCATTGGAAGGGGGAGAGTACGGGGTGACCAGCAACTGCATCGAACCCGCCTACGTGAGAACACCCCTCGTCGAGGACCAGATCGCCGATCAGGCCAAGATCCACGGCATCGGCGAGGACGAAGTCATCTCCTCGATCATGCTCACCGAATCGGCCGTCAAACGGCTCGTCGAGCCCGAGGAAGTCGGATCCTTGGCGGCATGGCTGGCCTCTCCGGACGCCGGCATGGTCACCGGGGCTTCCTACACCGTCGACGGCGGATGGAGCGCCCGATGATGTAGGTGCCCCGGGAAGGGCGGACCAATGCGGTCGGGCCCCACCGAAAGCGATAGGTTGGAACGTAATAACGGTCACAACGCCCGACGGCGGGACCGCGGCAATATTTCATCGTGCGAGGGAGGTCTTTGAAATGACCATGGATAAAAGTGTCGGTTCTGCGGCGGAGGCCGTAGCGGATATCGGGGATGGTTCCCTGATATCGGTTGGTGGTTTCGGCCTCTCGGGCAACCCGATGGCATTGATCGAGGCCCTCTTGGAACAAGGCGCGACGGGCCTGTCGGTGGTCTCCAATAACTGTGGTGTCGATGGATGGGGGCTGGGTGTGTTGCTGGCCGCCGGCAGGATCCGGAAGATGACCTCCTCCTATGTCGGGGAGAACAAGGAATTCGCCCGCCAGTACCTCACCGGGGAACTCGAATTGGAGTTGACCCCGCAGGGGACGCTGGCCGAGAAGCTGCGGGCCGGTGGATCGGGGATCGCCGCGTTCTACACCGCAGCCGGTGTCGGCACCCAGGTCGCCGAAGGCGGATTGCCGCAGAAGTACGACGCCGACGGGAACATCCTGCAGGGTTCGGAACCCAAGGAGGTGCGCTCCTTCGCCCCGGGAGGCGAGAAGAACGACTTCGTCCTGGAAGAGGCGATCGTCTCCGACTTCGCCCTGGTCCACGCGCTCAAGGGCGACAGGCACGGGAACCTGGTGTTCAACAAGGCGACCCGGCAGTTCGGCCCGCCGGCGGCGATGGCCGGGAAGGTGTGCATCGCCCAGGTCGAGGAACTCGTGGAACCCGGGGAGATCGATCCTGACCAGGTTCACCTGCCGGGGATCTATGTGCACCGTGTCCTGGAAGTGGGCCAGGACATCGAAAAGCCAGTGGAGAAGCGCACGGTGCGCCCCGCCGGTTCGACGACGAAGGAAGGTTGAGACGATGGCACTGACACGTGAGCAGATGGCCGAGCGGGCCGCACAGGAGCTGGTGGACGGGGCCTATGTGAATCTGGGCATCGGGATGCCGACTCTGGTTCCGAACTACATCCCCGCCGGCAGGACCCTGGTCCTGCAGTCGGAAAACGGAATCCTCGGGGTCGGGCCCTACCCGCTCGAGGAGGATATGGATCCCGACCTGATCAACGCAGGCAAGGAAACCGTGACGGTCAACCCGGGGGCGAGTTTCTTCGATTCGTCCATGAGTTTCGGGATGATCCGCGGCGGAAAGATCGACGTGGCGATCCTGGGAGCGATGCAGGTCTCCACCCAGGGCGATCTGGCGAACTGGATGATTCCGGGCAAGATGGTCAAGGGCCCCGGCGGGGGCATGGACCTGGTGCAAGGAGCCCGGGAAGTGATCATCCTGATGGACCATACGGCCAAGGACGGTTCGGCGAAGATCGTGCGCGAGTGCTCGCTGCCGTTGACCGGCAAGGCCGTGGTGAACCGGATCATCACCGACCTGGCGGTGATCGAGGTGACCGATAGGGGATTGGTGCTCCTGGAAACCGCCCCCGGGGTGAGCGTCGAGGAGGTCCGGGCCGCGACCGAGCCGGAACTGACCTTGGGCGGAGAGCTCGCCGGCGCATAGGCCCCGGCAGCTCCCGTGATCACGGGCCCGGTCCGGCAAGGACCGGGCCCGTTCTCTCGGGGCCGGAACCCCGACACACGCTTCCACCTGCACCCGGAGGCAGAATGTCGGGGCTAGAGTGCTCAATGCCGGTGCTGTACGTTCCCCCAGCAAAGCCCCGCATTTTCGGACACTGACCGGTGGTCCGAGTGGGCAGAACTGCCATGATCAGATTTGAGCACGTCACCAAGGTCTACGACCAGAAGTCCCGTCCGGCACTGGACGATATCGATGTCGAGATCAATCGCGGTGACTTCGCTTTCCTCGTGGGGGCCTCCGGCTCCGGTAAATCGACGTTCATCCGTCTGGTCCTGCGCGAGGACCAGGCCTCACGGGGCTCCGTCCACGTCGCCGGCCAGAATGTGGCGGGAATCCCCAACTGGAGGGTCCCTCGCATGCGTCGGGGCATCGGCGTCGTCTTCCAGGACTTCCGGCTGCTGCCCAATAAGGATGTCTTCTCCAACGTGGCCTTCGCGATGCAGGTCATCGGCAAGGGCCGGGCCTCGATCCGCAGCACCGTCCCCGAGGTCCTCAAGACCGTGGGCCTGGAGGACAAGAAACGCCGGATGCCCCACGAGCTCTCCGGCGGTGAACAGCAACGCGTGGCCATCGCCCGGGCCATCGTCAACCAACCGGGGATCCTGCTCGCGGATGAGCCGACCGGAAACCTCGACCCCGCCACCAGCGTGGGGATCATGAACATCCTCGACAAGATCAACCAAAACGGGACCACCGTGGTCATGGCCACCCACGATACGGACATCGTGAACTCGATGCGCCGTCGGGTGATCGAACTGGACGAAGGCAAACTCGTTCGCGACGAACAAGCAGGCGAATACACGGCCATGATCCCCATCGTCAATCGGGATGGCTCGCGCGAATTGCGGACCGCCGACCCGCGGGACCAGGCCATTGCCCCCTTTGACACCGAGGAGGACGAAGCATGAGACTCGCATTCATCCTCGGCGAGATCGGTTCTGGTCTACGTCGAAACCTCTCCATGGTCATCTCCGTGGTCCTGGTGACCTTCATTTCCCTGACGTTCGTCGGGGCCGCCGCGCTGACGCAAATGCAGATCACGCAGATGAAGGGCTTCTGGTACGACAAGGTCGAAGTAGCCATCTTCCTGTGTGGAGACGATTACGGCTCCCAGACCTGCGCCGATGGTGCAGTGACCGATTCGCAGCGTTCGGCCATCAAGAGCCAGCTCGACTCCGCAGCGGTGAAGCCGTATGTGGAGAGCTACGAGTACGAGTCGCAGGATCAGGCCCTGGAGCATTTCCGCGAGCAGTTCAAGAACTCGCCGATCGTGGATACCGTCACGGCGGACCAGCTCCCGGAGTCCTTCCGCGTCAAGATGGTGGACCCCGAAAAATACGACGTCATCAACGAACTGTTCACCCCCATGAAGGGCGTGGACACCGTCATCGACCAACGCGACTTGTTGGAGAAGATCTTCTCGGTCATGAATGTCGCCTCCCTGGTGGCCGTGGGCATTGCGGTGGTCATGATCTTCTGCGCCGTGCTCCTCGTGGCGACGACCATCCGGCTTTCGGCCTTCAGCCGACGAAGGGAAACCGGGATCATGCGCCTGGTCGGCGCCTCGAAGGCGGTGATCCAACTACCGTTCGTCCTGGAAGGGGTCATCGCCGCCCTCATCGGTGCCGTGCTGGCCTCGGGGACGCTGTGGGCGGTGGTGAAATACCTGATCCAAGGAAAGTTGGCGATCGAGTATCCGGACACTGCCTTCATTGCCACCAACGAGGTATTCCTGGTCGCCCCCGGCTTGCTTGCGTTGGGGATCGTCCTGGCTGGTGTATCGTCGGTCCTGACCTTAAGGCGTTACCTGAAGGTTTAGGTTGCTCCGAGCCCGTGTTCCCCGGGCTCCTTCGAGGATGAACCTGCCGTACCACTGAAAGGACCGACCCTGTGGCGGACCGCAATAGACGGAGCCTGTCCCGTGCCGTGATTAGTGGTGCCCTGGTGAGCCTGCTGTCCCTGTCGCTGATGGCTCCGGTGGCCCAGGCCGATAAGTTGGACGACCACAAGCAACAGGTCGAGAAGCAACTTGATTCCCTGGAAACCGATATGGAATTCCTCGATGCCGACATCCAGAAGACCGCGGAGAAGCTCAAGGGCTACCAGGACAAGCTTCCGGCGGCGAAGGAGAAGCTCTCGAGCGCCCGGGCCAGCGTCCAGAGTGCCACGGAGCAGGTGAACGAACTCTCCGCACGCGTGGATGCCGCGCAGGCCTCGAAGGACCAGATCGGCAGTCAAATGGACCAGGACGCCGAGAAGATGGAAGACACCCGCAAGGTCATCGGGCAGATCGCCACCCAGGCCTATAAGCGTGGGGGAGTCTCCAGCAACTTGAGCCTGATGCTCAACTCCAACTCCGAGCAAGGAAACCTCGCCGACAGCCTGGGCCTGGCCAACCAGGCGCTGCGCAGCCAGAATGCCGTACTGAGCGATCTGAGCCAACAGCAGGCGACCGATGCCAACGTCCAGGCACGACTGGCCGCCGTCGAAGAGGAGATCAGCGACCTCAAGGGCCAGGCAGAAGCGGCACTGGTCCGGGAGCAGGCGGCCCGGGACGAGGCTGAAGCCTCAAAACGCCATGTCGACGAACTCATCGATGGCGCCCAGGAAGCCAGCGAGGAACTCAACGCCAAACGTCCTCAGATCAAGGCCCAGATCAAGAAGCAAGAGGATGAGCACGACCAGGTGGTCGCCAAGATCAAGAAGCGCCAGGAGCGTCTGATCCGTGAGGCCGCCGAACGCAAGCGCAAGGAAGAGGCTGCCAAGGCCGCTGCGGAAAAGGCCGCCAAGGTCGCCGCCGAACAAGCCGCAGAACGCGCGGCGAAGGCCGAAGCCGCGGCGCGGGCCAAACGTGCTGCCGCGGAGAAGGCCGCCCGGGCCAATGCGGCCGATGCCGCCGCGAAGCGTGCAGCAGCCGACGCGGCGGACCGGAAGGCCGCTTCCGAACGCAGCAAGAGCAAGAAGACCAGCGCCCCGGCGAAGAAGAAATCCAGCCAGGGCAATAGCGGGTCCTCCAGCAGTACGAGCAGTTGGGGCCTGTCCAAACCGACCTCCGGCGGGCATATCACCTCCACGTTCGGCTGGCGCCCCACTCCGGCAGGAACCATCGACTACGGCGGCAGGGGTGGCTACGTCCACGCCGGGCTCGACTGGGGCTTCGGTGGTCGGTGCGGTGCTCCCGTGCACGCGGCAGCTGCAGGTGAGGTCTGGTATGCCACCCTGTCCCCGACCTCGGGGAACAAGGTCCAGATCAGCCATGGCGTCGTCAAGGGCCACGCCCTGGTGACGGGCTACCACCACCTGAGCAGCTACGTCGTCCATAGCGGCCAGAAGGTCTCCAAGGGCCAACTGATCGGCTATGTCGGAACCACCGGCAACTCCACCGGCTGCCATCTGCACTTCGAAACGATCCTCGACGGCAAGGTCGTCAACCCTGCGGGACTGCTCTAGCAACCCCGCGCAGCGCCCGGTGCTCCGGGCAGGGAACCTGCAGATGGTGCCCGCATGCAGGAGCAACCGTGCCGCCCGGGCGCCGGCCCCGATGACGTAGGATTGATGTTCGACTCACCGCGGCCACGGCCCGACACCATGACGTATACAGGAGGAGGTTGGCATGCCCAAGGACACCACCGAGCGCAAGGTCATTGCGACCAACCGCAAGGCGCGCCACGATTTCCAGATCCTGGACACGTACGAAGCCGGGATGGTGCTCAGCGGAACCGAAGTGAAGTCCCTGCGCCAGGGCAAGGCCTCCCTGGTTGATGGTTTCGGCCAGTTCTATAACGAAGAGCTCTACATTGAGGGGATCTACATCCCCGAGTACCTCAACGGATCGTGGACGAACCATGCGGGCCGGCGTCGGCGGAAATTGCTGCTGCACCGTGAGGAACTCATCAAGATCACACGGAAGATCCAGGACCCCGGCTACACGATCGTGCCGCTGCAACTGTATTTCCGTGACGGGCGCGCCAAGCTGGAAATCAGTGTGGCGAAGGGCAAACGGGAATTCGACAAACGCCAGACCCTGCGCGAGAAGCAGGACAACCGCGATGCACTACGGGCCCTGCGCGAACGGAACCGCGGCGTGTCCTGATTTTGACCCCTGGATTCGGGCAGGGAATGAATCCCGCCCATCGTGGGTTATGCTAGATGTCCTGCGGGTTTCGCCCGCAGGTTGAGCGGGGAAACCCGCATTGAGAAATTCATACGGGGATGATCGGTTTCGACGATGTGAGTCGCGACAGGAGAAGCGGGCCGAGGACGCAAAGTTATCTCGTAAACGCTCTTTGCAAAACACAAGTGCCAACTCAAAGCGCACTGACTTCGCTCTCGCTGCCTAAGCAGCCAGACAGTCCGTCAGCCAGGGATTGCTATCGGCCCTGATACTGGCGTCGTTTAGATAGCCACTGCTCAACACCTTTGTCATCGGGGTGTCGGGCATAATTCAGATGACTGTGCTCGGGGTATCCCGAAAGGGTCCAGCCGCATGTTTGTGAGACGGCTGTTGGAGCAGAGAAAACCCATAGCAGACTGCGCCCGGAGAAGTCCTGGCAACACCACATCGGACGGGGGTTCAATTCCCCCCATCTCCACGGTTGAAAGGCCTCGGAATCCTCGTGATTCCGGGGCCTTTTGCGTGCTGTCCCGGCTATCGCGGGCCGCATGCTTAGAATGGAAGAGACACCGGGACCCGAATGTTCCAGAAGGTGTACCAAATATTCAGGCTGCCCGCTCCCGGGCTGCCCCTCGAGGGGAAAGGCAGAAGGCATGGAAGAGGAACCGCAGAACGCTGCGGAAGTCGTGGCGGACAAGCCTTCCGGAACGCCGATCCGTCCCGCCGGGATCTTGGCATTCGTCCTGGAGGTGGCACTGCTGTGTGCCGCCGGGCTCTGGGCGATCGAGTTCCTGCCGCTGGCACCGGTGGTGTCCGTCCTCGTGGTGTTGATCCCGCTCGTCATCCTCTGGGGGCTCCTGCTCTCGCCCCAGGCGCCGTGGCGGCTGGGATGGCCCATCCACCCTGTGGTCGCCCACGTGCTGTTCCTGCTGGGTGTGGCGGCGTTGTGGAGTGCAGGACACCTCTGGCTCGCCGGCATCATGTTGGTGCTGACACTCGCCAGCGGAGTCATGAACTGGCTCAAGCGCGAGGAACTGGCTAGCGACGCGCAGGCCCAACGCCGCAACCGGCGTCGTCCCGCAGGACGCCGCGCCGCGCGCTGAAGCCTAGGCGCGTTCCCACGGGGAGGCGTGGTCGGCCCGCTGGTCGGCTGGGGCGCCGGAGTCGGGCACCACGGAATCGGGTGAACCGTTGAGCAGGTCCAGGGTGGCCTCGTGCAGCAGGGAGTTGGTGGCCAGCGCGTTGCCTCCCATGCAGCCGTCCTCGCCGTCCAGGGACGTGAAGCGTCCTCCTGCCTCGGTGACGATCGGGACCAGGGCGGCCATGTCGTAGAGGTTCAGCTCCGGTTCGCAGGCGATGTCAACGGCGCCCTCGGCCAGGAGGCAGTAGGACCAGAAGTCTCCGAACGCCCGGGTGCGCCAGACGGCGTCGTGCAGATCGAGCATGTTCTCCAGCTGCCCTCGTTCGCGCCAACCGCCCAGGCTTGAATAGGACAGGGATGCGTCGGCCAGGTCGTTGATCCCCGAAACGTTCAAACGGGTGGCCGAGGCCAGGGATTTGCCGGTATAGGCGCCCGTGCCCTCGGCTCCCCACCACCGACGACCCAATGCCGGTGCCGACACCAGACCGACCACGGCGCGACCTTCATCCATGAGTGAGATCAGCGTGGCCCACACCGGAACCCCGCGCACGAAGTTCTTCGTCCCGTCGATGGGGTCGATGACCCAACGGCGGGAGCCGTGACCGGTGCTGCCGAATTCCTCGCCCAGCACCGCGTCGCGGGGGCGGGTGCGGCCCAGCTGGCTGCGGATGGCCTCCTCGGCCATCCGGTCGGCATCGGTGACCGGGGTCAGATCCGGTTTGGTCTCCACCTGCAGGTCCTGTGCCTTGAAGCGGGACATGGTCAGGGAATCGACGGAATCGGCAATGGCATGTGCCAGGCGCAGGTCGTCGTTATAGCTCATTACGTCGCGGGTCATGCCTTCAAACCTACCGCAGGAACCGCTCCGGACCGTGCTCCTAGACCGACCCTAGTTCCTTGCCCTTGGCCTTCTCCTCGACCCCGAGCAGACGCCGCAGGGAAGCCAGCCGGGCCACCCCCGAGGCATCCGCCTCGGGGCGACGGACCCAGGCATCCAGTGCGCAGCCGGGGGAGTCGGGGGTGTGCCGGCAACCGCGGGGGCAGTCCACCGAACCCTGGACCAGATCGGGGAAGGAGTCCAGGATGTGGTCCGGGTCGACCAGTGCCAGACCAAAGGAGCGGATGCCGGGCGTGTCGATGATCCAGGTCCCCGCCGGGGCCTGCTCGGCCCGCAGGGCGATGGCGGAAGACGAGGTGTGCCGTCCACGACCGGTGACGGCATTGACGCCCCCGGTGGCGCGTTGCGCCCCGGTCAGGGCATTGACCAGGGTGGACTTGCCGACCCCGGAGTGCCCCAACACCACGGTCACGCGTCCTGCCATCAGCCGTCGAAGTTCCACGATGGCGCCTTCGTCCAGCCGGGCCGAGGCGCCGTCGGCCGAACGGGCGTCGATGCCCGTCCCCTCGGCGGCGATGCTCTTGCTGGTGACGATGTCCATGTCCAGATGCCGGTAGTTTTCCAGCAGCTCGGCCGGATCCTTGATATCGGTCTTGGTCACGCACAGGATGGCGTCGATGCCTGCGTCGAAGGCCGCGACCAGCGCCCGGTCGATGAACCCGGTCCTGGGCTCCGGATTGGCAGCAGCGACCACGATGACCAGCTGATCGGCATTGGCCACGACGATGCGCTCCACCGGATCGGTGTCATCGGCGCTGCGTCGCAGCACCGTGTCGCGATCCTGGATCCTGACCAGGCGGGCCAGGGTATCCGGCTGGCCGGTGGTGTCGCCCACCAAGGCGACGAAGTCCCCGGGGACGACGGGGGAGCGCCGCAACTCCCGGGCCCGGGCCGCGATGACGATCCGCTCGGTGGCGGTGTCCTCGTCCAGGATCGCCGTATAGCGGCCGCGATCAACGGTGATGATCCGCCCGATGACGGCCTCGTCATAGGAGGGCCTGTCCTTCGTCCGCGGGCGGGATCCTTTCTTATTGGGGCGGATCCTGACATCTGATTCGTCCCAACTGCGGGCATCACGCGCCATCGTCAGGCCCCGCCGGTCGCAGCCAGTTCCTGCCACAACCCGGGGAAATCGGGCATGGTCTTCGCCGTGGTGCCGATGTCTTCGATCCGGACCCCGTCCACGGCCAAGCCGATCACCGCACCGGCGGTGGCCATGCGATGGTCCTCATAGCTGTGGAAGAGTCCTCCCCGGTCGACGGGTCGGCGGATCAGTATCCCGTCGGCGAGTTCCTCGGCCTCACCGCCGAGGGCCTTGATCTCGGTGACCAGGGCGGCCAGCCGGTCCGTTTCGTGCCCCCGGAGGTGCCCGATGCCCGTCAGGCGGCTTTCAGAACCCGCCAGGGCAGCCAGCGCTGCCACCGTGGGGGCCAGTTCCGAGGCGTCGGCCAGCTCGATGCCGTCGATGGTTCCGTGGCCGTTGACCGTGAGTACCCCGCCCTCATATGAAGTCGTGGCCCCCATCCGGGTGAGGATCTCCGGCCAACGGGCACCGACCTGGGTGGTTTCGGCGGGCCAATCCGGCACCCGGACCGTGCCCCCGGCGGCCAATGCGGCGGCGAGGAAGGGGCCGGCATTGGAAAGGTCGCGTTCGATGGCGACGTCGAAGGCCTCCACGGTCCCGGGGTGGACGAGCCACTGGTTGGGGGCGGGCTCATCGATCCGGATCCCGACCTCGCGCAGCGTGGCGATCGTCATGTGGATATGGTCCAGGCTCGGCACCGAATCGCCGTCGTGCTCGATCCGCAGGCCGTGCTGGAAGAAGGCCCCGACGAGCAGCCAGGCGGAAATGAATTGCGAGGAACCGCTGGAATCGACCCGTAGATCCCCTCCGGCCACCACACCCGTGGCCTCGAGCGTGAAGGGCAGCATGCCGGGGTCCTCGTCCACGACCTGCAGACCCAGATCCTTCAAGGCGGTGACCACGGGGGCCATGGGACGGACCCGGGCGGCCGGGTCGCCGTCGAAGAACACGGTGGCATCGAGCAGGGCGGCCAACGGCGGGACGAACCTCATGACCGTCCCGGCCAGGCCGCAGTCGACGGTGAGCGCACCACGGGCCACCGTGCGGTCGATGGGGGTGATGAGCAGATCCTGCCCGGCCCCGTCGTGGCTGCGGCGTTCCTCGATCCCTGCACCCAGGACCCGAAGGGCCTGGATCATCAGGTCGGAATCGCGGGAACGCAACGGCTTGCGCAATCGCGAGGGGCCATCCGCCAGGGCGGCCAACAACAGGTATCGGTTGGTCAACGACTTCGACGCCGGGACCTGCACGGTGGCATCGATCCGGCCATGCGCCCGCGGGGCCGGCCAGTCGGTGGTGGACTCGGGGGTGATGGTGTTGCTGCTCATGACGTGTGCTCTAGCGGCCGACCACGTCTTCTGCGGCCTTGCGGGCATCCTGGGCCCCGTCACGCACCGTCTTGGAAAGTTCCTTATTGGCCTTGGCCAGCTGCCTGCGGGCATCCTTGCCGAGGTGGCGGGCACGCCAGGCCATCGACGGGGCACCATCGGTGTCCACGCTGGCCAGCAGGACGCCTCCGGCGAGGGAAAGATTCTTGACCCGGCTGGACGTCAACAGCTTGGACTCGCCGGCGTTGTCGTTGAAACCGGTGACGGCGGAGGAACCGACCAGGACGAAGGCCGAGAAACGCGGGAACTTGCCCAGGGCCAGCATCAGCCCCGACAGGACCTGGGCTGCGCCGATGCAGCGGGCGGCCAGGGCCGGCTTCGCGGCAACCGATTCCAGTTGGGGGAACACCGAGGCGGCACGACGCAGATTCGGGCGCAACCGCTCACCACTCTCCTCGGGCTTGCGGACGCGGTCCAGACCGGTCAACACGAAGCTGGAAGCCAGCAGGGGACGGGCAATCAGGCGAGCCAGGGACATCGATTCCTCCAAGGAGTCGGGAGTGCGTTCACATGCTTGTCCTAGTCTCGCACTTTTTCGGTTCGGACGGTGCCCCGATCACCGTCGGAAGGGAATAGGCAGCCAAATCGTGCTGTTGTGAAGTACAAGAGGCCGGTGGCAGAGAACCACCGCAACCGCGATGGCGGCTTAATGAGACTTCGAAAGGGGGTGCTGCCGAGCATGCCGACATTGACTTGCGCCGAACGAGTGGCCCAGCCAACGCCCAGTCGTCCGGCTCCCGGTCTAGACTGGGCCGTGATGAGCACTTCACAGCAAGGGACCGAAGCCGTCCCCGAGGGTCGCGAGACCGAAGCGCAGCAGCGCGCACGGTTCGAGCGGGATGCCCTGCAATATGTCGACCAGCTCTATTCGGCGGCGATGCGCATGGCGCGTAATCCCGCCGATGCCGAGGACCTGGTCCAGGAGGCCTACACCAAGGCCTATTCGGCGTTCCACCAGTACAAACCAGGCACCAATCTGAAGGCCTGGCTGTACCGGATCCTGACGAACACCTATATCAACCTCTATCGCAAGCGCCAGCGCGAACCGTTGCGTTCCAGCACCGATACGGTCGAGGACTGGCAAATGGCGAAGGCCGCGCAGCACACGTCCACCGGACTGCGCTCGGCCGAGGCGGAAGCGTTGGACCACTTGCCGGATTCCGACGTGAAGCAGGCGCTGCAGTCGATTCCCGAGGAGTTCCGTCTGGCCGTGTACTTCACGGATGTGGAGGGCTACGCCTATAAGGAAGTGGCCGAGATCCTCGGCATTCCGATCGGTACCGTCATGTCGCGGTTGCACCGGGGGCGCAAGCAACTCAGGGAACTACTCGCCGACTACGCCGCCACCAGGGGACTGGGCACGGCGCAGAAGGAGACGGACCGCCCGGCGGCGGCCGGACAAGGGAGGAAATGATGGGCGACTGCCAATCGTTGGGCGACTGCGGAGACGAACGGATCGCCCGTCTGTACGAATACCTCGACGGTGCACTGTCGGTGGATGACCTCAAGGACGTCCGCGAACACCTCGAGGGGTGTGAGGAATGCACCCACGAATACGACCTTGAATGCATCATCCGGTCGGTCGTGAAGCGCAGCTGCCAGGAAGTGGCACCGAATACGCTCAAGACCCGGATCATGAGCCGGATCAGCGAGCTGCGGGTGGAGACCCGGCACGACTGACCCACAACACAAAGGAGCCCACATCCTGAAGGATGTGGGCTCTTCGCTGTTCACCTGGTTTAGGTGTTCGGACGCTTACCGTGGTTCGCGCCCTTCTTGGCGCGGCCGCGGCGCTTACGTGCACGCTTGCTCATAGCTGCCTCCTGCTCTTCTCGGGGATTCTAGCTGCCCTCCATCTTGTCACACCCGGGGACCCGGTCCTATTCACCGGCACCCGGACGGAGCTACGCCCCGGTCGGTTCCGCGAGATCCAACCAGCTGTACCAGCCACGGTGGAGGACCAGCCAGGCAATGAGACCGTGGCCTGCCTGTCCCGGCAGGCCCCCGTTGGCGGCCAGGTCGTTGCGCCACTGTTCGTGGTTCTGCAACGGCGTGAAGGTGTCGACGTACGCGTGGTGGCGGCGGGAGGCGACATCGGCATAGGCAGCCGACAAATCGGCCAACCGGGCGTTGCGCTCCTGATCGAGGGAGGGGATCGGGCCCACGACCATGGCCTTGATGCTCATCTGTGACGCGGCATCAAGGATGTTGGCCAGATTCAGCCTGCTGCGGGCGGTGGAAAGCCCGAGGTCGAGGTCGAAATCGGACAGGGCCACCACCAGACGGTTGTCGCAGCCCTCGCCGAAACGCCGGCCAGCCTCCTGCAACCACCGTTCGGCCAGTGCCTCGGTGCCCTCGTCCGGGGAAGCCAGCGTGTAGCTCTGGAGTCGGAAGTCATCACCCGTGGTGCGGGCCAGGACCCGACCATACCAACCCAGTGACCGCGGGTCACCGTGTCCGGCGAGGATCTCGTTGCCGATGGCGGCGATGCGAATGGTTCGTTGTTCCACGAAAGACCTTTCTGCGCGGTACGCCCACCATGACGGGGGGCCTGCTACACCGAAGGGCGGGACGTACGGTCCCGCCCTTCGGCTGATGCGTTCGTTCGTCCGTCGGCTACTTCCCGAAGGAGTGCTGCAGGAGTTCGGCCAGCTCCACCTCGTGGCGCTTATGCGAACCGGTCGACGTGGCCGCCGACGCCGTACGTGAGACCAACTCCACCGGACGGTCCAGCTCCGGGGCCAGGTTCAAGCCGATGAACGGCCAGGGACCCTGGTTCGCCGGCTCGTCCTGGGTCCAGTAGAGCTTGGCGTTGGGGTACTTGGCCAGTTCGGCATTGATCTGCCCGACCGGCAGCGGGTAGAGCTGCTCGATGCGGATGATCGCCGTCTTCTCGTCGCCGGCCTTCTTGCGGGCCGATTCCAGATCGTAGTACAGCCGACCGGAGACCATCAGCACCCGCTCGACCTCCTGGCCCTTCAGGTCCAGGACATCGGGGATGACCTCCTGGAACCCGCCCTGGGTGAAGTCCTCCACCGAGCAGGCGGCGGCCTTCAGGCGCAGCAGCTGCTTCGGGGTGAAGATGATCAGTGGCTTGCGCGGACGGGTGTACGCCTGGCGCCGCAGCAGGTGGAAGTGGTTGGCGCCGTTGGACGGGTTGGCCACGATCAGGTTCTCTTCGGCGCACATCAGCAGGAAGCGCTCGATGCGTGCCGAGGAGTGGTCGGGGCCCTGCCCCTCGTAGCCGTGCGGCAACATGAGCACGAGCGAGGACCGCTGGCCCCACTTCTGCTCGGCGGAGGAGATGAACTCGTCGATGATGGTCTGGGCGCCGTTGACGAAGTCGCCGAACTGCGCTTCCCACAACACCAGGGCATCCGGGCGTTCGACCGAGTAGCCGTATTCGAAGCCCATCGCGGCGAATTCGCTCAGCAGCGAATCGTAGAACCAGATCTTGGACTGGTCCTCGGAGAGGCTGCGCAGCGGCATCCACTCGTCGCCGGTCTTGCGGTCGTGGAAGACCGAGTGGCGCTGGACGAAGGTGCCACGGCGTGAATCCTGGCCGGACAGACGCACCGGGATGCCTTCCATGGACAGGGCGCCGAAGGCGGCGATCTCGGCGAAGCCCCAATCGATCCCGCCTTCGCGGGACATCGTGTCCCGACGCTCCAGCAGGGCCTTGAGCTTGGGGTGGATGGTGAAGCCCTCGGGGATCTTCAGGTGGGCCGCACCCACTGCCGCGAGCGCCTCGGCGGAGATGGCCGTCTTGACCGGGCTCGTGGACGGGGCGTCCTCGAGCTGCGAGGTCGGCAGCTCCAGGTCGTTGACCGAGGCGTCGCTGGAGTTCACGACCGGGATCGGGGAGGTCTGGGCTTCATGTGTTTCCGTGAAGACCCGTTCCAGCCGGCCCTGGTAGTCGCGCAGCGCCTGATCGGCCTCGTCCTGGGTGATGTCGTTACGTCCGACCAGCGCCTCGGTGTAGAGCTTGCGGGTCGAGCGCTTGTTTTCGATGAGGTTGTACATCATCGGCTGCGTCATCGACGGGTCGTCGCCCTCGTTGTGGCCACGGCGGCGGTAGCAAACGAGGTCGATGACCACGTCCTTGTTGAACTTCTGCCGGTACTTGAACGCCAGCTGGGCGACCCGGACCACTGCCTCGGGATCGTCCCCGTTGACGTGGAAGACCGGCGCCTGGATGATCTTGGCGGCATCGGTGGAGTAGACCGAGGAACGCGAGGCAGTCGGGGAGGTGGTGAAACCGACCTGGTTGTTGACCACCACGTGGATGGTTCCGCCGGTGCGGTACCCGCGCAGCTGGGACAGGTTCAGGGTCTCGGAGACCACGCCCTGCCCGGCGAAGGCGGCATCGCCGTGGATGAGGATCGGCAGGACGCTGAAGCCGGTGGATTCGGTGCCGTGGTCCAGACGGTCCTGCTTGGCCCGCACGATGCCCTCGAGCACCGGGTCGACGGCTTCCAGGTGCGAGGGGTTCGCCGCCAGGTAGACGCGGGTCTCGTTGCCGTTGTCGGAGGTGAACTTGCCTTCGGTGCCCAGGTGGTATTTCACGTCACCGGACCCCTGGACGGAGCGGGGATCCTGCGTTCCCTCGAATTCGCGGAAGACCTGCGCGTAGGTCTTGCCGGCGATGTTGGTCAACACGTTGAGGCGACCACGGTGGGCCATGCCGATGCCCACTTCGTCCATGCCCTGGTCCGCGGCGTCGGACATGATGCCATCGAGCAGCGGAATCAGGGATTCGCCGCCTTCGAGCGAGAAGCGCTTCTGGCCGACGAACTTGGTCTGCAGGAACGTCTCGAAGGCCTCGGCGGCATTGAGGCGGCCCATGATGCGGAACTGCTCGTCGCGGCTGGGCTTGGTGTATTCATGCTCCATCTCGTCCTGGAACCACTTGCGTTCCTCGGGATTCTGGATGTGCATGTATTCGATGCCGGTGGTGCGGCAGTAGGAGTCGCGCAGCACGCCGAGGATCTTGCGTAGGGTCAGGCGGTCGGCGCCGCCGAAACCACCGGTGACCCATTCGCGTTCCAGATCCCATAGCGTCAGGCCGTAGGTGCGGATGTCCAGGTCGGGGTGGCGGCGCTGGACGTACTCCAGCGGGTTGATGTCCGCCATCAGGTGCCCGCGGACGCGGTAGGCGTGGATGAGCTGCTGGATGCGGGCGATCTTATTGACCTGGAGATCGACGTCGACCTGGTTGTCCACGACCCAGCGCACCGGCTCGTAGGGGATGCGCAGGGCTTCGAAGATCTCGTCGTAGAAGCCTTGCTCACCGAGCAGCAGCGATTCGACCAGCCGCAGGAACTCGCCGGAGCCTGCGCCTTGGATGACGCGGTGGTCATAGGTCGAGGTCAGGGTGATGACCTTGCCGATGCCCTGCATCGCCACGGTCTTTTCGCTGGCGCCACGGAATTCCGCGGGGTATTCCAGGGCGCCGACACCGACGATGGTGGCCATGCCCTTGGAGAGGCGGGGCACGGAGTGGACGGTGCCGATGCCGCCGGGGTTGGTCAGCGAGACCGTGGTCCCGGCATAGTCGTCGGCGGTCAGCTTATTGCCGCGCGCCCGCTGGATCAGGTCCTCGTAGGTGTTCCAGAACTCCGAGAAGTTCAGGGTCTCGGCCTTCTTGATGTTCGGGACCGCGAGCATCCGGGAGCCGTCGGGCTTGGGGATGTCGATGGCGATGCCGAAACCCACGTGGGCCGGCTGCACCGAGGAGGGCTTGCCGTCCACCTCGCGGTAGCTCACGTTCTGCGAGGGGAAGAGCTTCAGGGCGCGGATGACGGCGAAGCCGATGATGTGGGTGAAGGAGACCTTGCCACCACGGGCCCGGGCCAGGTGGCTGTTGATGACGATGCGGTTGTCGATGAGGGCCTTGGCCGGCACGGCACGCACGGTGGTGGCCGTCGGGACCTCGAGGGAGGCCTCCATGTTCTTGGCGATGGCCTTGGCCGGTCCACGCAGCGGCTTCACGACGTCTTCTTCGGGCTGCTGCTCCCCGGCGCTGGACTTGGGCAGTTCGGCGGGGATCGGGGAGGCCTTCGGGGCGGGATCCGCGGGTTTGGCCTTCGGGGTCTCGGGGGTGTCCTTGGGCGTGTCACCGGAGGTGGTGGCCGTGGAGGGGGCGTCCGCCCCGGTCTTCTGCTCCGCGGGGGCCTCGGTCACCCGGGCCGAGGAAGCAGCCCGGGGGCTGGGGGAGGAGCCGGTCTTGGCCGGGGCCTTCTGGGCGGGGGCGGAGTCCTGGGCGGCGGGGCGTCCCGAGGAATCAAACGAATCGAAAATGCTCCACCACTTTTTGTCCACGGAGTTCCTGTCCCGCAGATACTGCTGGTAGAGCTCCTCGACGAGCCACTCGTTCCCGCCGAACTCCTCGGTCAGTCGGTGGTGTGGTTGATCTGGCACGATTACGCCTCTTCTCCCTGATTGCCTCGTCGCTGGTCCCGATCGTGTCCGGGCCGGTCCTCCGGCTTTGCCTTGGACCTCTGGCCAGTCTAATGACTTTCCGCGCGGCGTTGCCAATCAGACGCGGCCTGTCCTGAATGGATGTGTTCCCCGTCATGACGGGCGTCGGTGCCCCGACGGACGGGCCACGGGCCAGGACACCGCTCCCGGCGGAGGTGTCCTCGCGGGCGTGGGTGCGATTCTGTAGACTGGAACCCTTATGGACAGCCACTCAGTGTGCCGGCCTGTCGCGTCCACGCGCAGCGCCGGCTCAAACCGTCTCAGCATGCCCAGCTCATCGGCCGGCTCATCGGAGCCTTCCAGACCGGGTTCCCCCGAACCGATGAAACCCACCTACCGCGCATCCCGCCGTCGTGCCGTGATGCCCGTGCGGGGAACGACGGCGGTGAGCACGTAGGTGGAATGGATCTTCCTGGCGCTCGGCCTGCTCCTGATCGCCGGGACCGGGTTCTTCGTCGCCGTTGAATTCTCCCTCGTCGCCTTGGACCAGAGCACGGTGCAGCGCTCGGTGGCCGACGGCGAACGCGGTGCGGAACCGCTCATGCGTTGCCTGAAGTCACTGTCCACGCAACTCTCGTCCTGCCAACTGGGGATCACGCTGACCACGTTGCTGACCGGCTTCGTGATGGAACCCTCGGTCGGGCGGCTGCTGACCCCGGTCCTGGAGGCCGCGGGGCTCGGTGCGGGCGCCGCCCCGGTATCCCTGGTGGTCGCCATGATCTTCGCCACCGTGCTTTCCATGCTGGTCGGGGAACTGATCCCCAAGAACCTGGCCATTGCCCGCGCCCTGGGCATCGGCCGGGCCATTGCCCGGCCCCAGCTGGTGTTCACCACCGTCTTCAAGCCAGCCATCGTGGTGCTCAACGGCTTCTCCAACAAGGTCCTGCACACCGTGGGGCTGGAGGCGAAGGAGGAGATCTCCGGGGCCCGCAGCCCGGCGGAACTGAATTCGCTGGTCCGCCGCTCGGCCGAAATGGGCACCTTGGACGGCGACACCGCCCGATTCCTCTCCCGCACCCTGCGCTTCTCGGAACGCTCGGCCGCCGACGTGATGACCCCGCGCATCCGCATGGAGACCGTCGAACTGGACGAACCGCTGGAGGACGTCATCGAAACGGCCCGCCGCACCGGCTATTCACGGTTCCCGGTGATCGGCGATTCCGCCGACGACGTCGAAGGGGTCTGCCACGTGAAGAAGGCCGTCGCGGTGCCGCGGCATAAGCGGGCGGGCCTGGTGGCGGCGACCGTCATGGAGGAGATCATGTCGGTCCCCAAGACCGTGCACCTGGATTCGCTGATCGCCGATCTGCGCGAGGCCAACCAACAGGTGGCCATGGTGTTGGACGAATACGGCGGAACCGCCGGCATGGTCACCCTGGAGGACCTGGTCGAGGAGATCGTCGGCGAAGTCACCGATGAACACGACAGGACCCAACCGGGGGTGCTGGTTTCGGCCACGGGCCGCTGGCATTTCCCCGCCCTGTTGCGTCCGGACGAACTCGGGGACCAGGTCCCCGGGCTGAAGATCCCCGACGACCCCGCCTATGAAACCGTCGGCGGCTACGTCATGGCCATGCTCGGACGGATCCCCGCCGTCGGCGATTTCGTCGATACCGGCAACGGGGAGCTGTTCGTGGAGGCGATGGACGGCCGCCGGGTGGACCGGCTGAGCTTCGAGGCCTCCGAGGACGAGGACCAGGAAGGGGGGCAGGAGCAGTGAATCCCTGGCTTGGAATCATGTGGCTCATCATCCTGCTGCTGGGCAATGCCTTCTTCGTGGCCTCCGAATTCGCGGTCATGACCGCCCGGCGCAGCCAGATCGAACCCTTGCTCGACAACGGGGTGAAGCGGGCCCGTTCGGCACTGTTCGCCATGGAACACGTCTCCTTGATGCTGGCGGTCTGCCAATTGGGCATCACCGTCTGCTCGTTGCTGATCCTCAACGTCGCCGAACCGGCGATCCACCATCTGTTTGCCGGGCCGCTGGAGGCGCTGGGCGTGCCGGTCCCGGTGGCCGATACCACCGCGTTCGTGATCGCCTTGCTCATCGTGACCTTCCTGCACGTCACGTTCGGGGAGATGGTGCCCAAGAACATCTCGGTCTCCGTGGCGGATCGGGCCGTGCTGCTGCTGGCACCGCCGCTGATCTTCCTGTCCCGGATCCTGCACCCGGTCGTCTACTCGTTGAACTGGCTGGCCAACCATGCGCTGAAATTGATGCGGGTCGAGCCTCAGGACGAAGTGACCAGTTCCTTCACCCTCGAAGAGGTCCACTCCATCGTCCAGGAATCGACCCGGTCCGGCCTGGTCGAGGACGGCAGCGGGATCATCCATGGGGCCCTGGAGTTCTCCGATTACACCGCCGAGACCTCGATGGTTCCGCTGCACGAGGTCGTCACCCTGTCCCAGGAGACGACGCCGGCCCAATTCGAAAAGGCCGTCGGACGGACGGGATTCTCCCGGTTCGTGATCACCGACGCCCAGGAGAACCTCGCCGGGTACCTGCACCTGAAGGACGTCATGTCCATCCCGCAGTCCCGCTACGACCAGCCGATCCCGGTCACCCGCCTGCGCAACCTGGCCAATCTGGGCGCCGAGGTCGAGGTCGAGGATGCGCTGGGGGTCATGCAGCGCACCGGATCCCACCTGGCCCGGGTCAACGATGCCGCCGGCAACACGCTGGGGATCCTGTTCCTCGAGGACGTCCTGGAGCAGCTGGTCGGGGAGATCAACGATTCAAACGAACGCCGCGGGATCCGTCGCTTCAACCAACAAGCCGATAATGAAAATGAGTCTCATTTGGGTTAGGGTTGGATGCGTGCCGTGACACCGCCGACGGGCGGCGCGGCTCCCCTCCGCCAGCCACCCCCACCCTCCAGGAAGGCCGCCCGTGCCACCGAACAGCCAGCCCGATACGACACCGGCGGTGACCTTGCGGGGCGCCGGCCTGGACTTCGGCCCGCGGAGGCTCTTCAGCGGGCTGGACCTGGAGGTCCAGCCGGGGGAGTTCCTGGCCGTGCTCGGGCCCAACGGGGCCGGTAAATCCACCCTGCTCAAGGTGCTGCTGGGGCTGCAGGAACTGAGTACCGGCAGCGTGGAGATCAGCGGACGCCCGGTCACCCGGGGCTCGCGCACCATCGGCAGCATCCCCCAGCAACGCGGGTTTCCCCCCGATACGGCCTTGCGTGCCCGGGATCTGGTGGCCCTGGGCGTGGACGGGCACCGCTGGGGCCCACGGATCTTCCACCGCCGGGAGATCAACGCCCGGGTCGATGAGCTCCTCGAGCGGGTCGGGGCGACCGCCTATGCCGACCGTCCCGTGGGGCTGCTCTCCGGAGGGGAGCAGCAGCGCTTGCGTGCCGCCCAGGCCTTGGCCGGGAACCCCGAACTCCTGCTGTGCGATGAACCGCTGCTGTCGCTGGATCTGAACCACCAGCAGGCGGTGTCCGCCCTGATCCACCGGCAGGCCTGCGACCAGGGCAGCGCCGTCGTCTTCGTCACCCACGAGATCAACCCGATCCTGCAATATGTGGACCGGGTGCTCTATCTGGCCGGCGGGCGGTTCCACGTCGGCACCCCGGAAGAGGTCATGCGCTCCGAGGTCCTCTCCGAGTTGTACTCCAGCCCGATCGAGGTCTTCCGCAGCAACGGACGCATCGTGGTGGTCGGGATGCCCGAAACCCTGAGCCACCACCATCCCTCCGACGCCGAACCGGCGTCGACGACCAGCAGGGACGGGGGCCGGGCATGAACGCGCACGACATCTGGCAGACGATCTTCAGCTTCGAGAACTATGCCGAACTGCTGCCCCTGGTTTCCAACTCGATCATTGCCGGGGCGATCCTGGGCCTGGTCGGCGGACTCGTGGGCGTCTTCGTGATGACCCGGGACATGGCCTTCGCCGTCCACGGGATCGCCGAACTGTCCTTCGCCGGGGCCGCCTTCGCCCTGCTCATCGGGGCCAATGTGGTGGCCGGCTCCCTGGTGGGCAGCATCGCGGCGTCCCTGGTGCTCGGGCTCATGGGCGCCAACGCGCGGGACCGCAACTCCATCATCGGGATCCTCATGCCCTTCGGGCTGGGGTTGGGCATCCTGTTCCTGTCCCTCTACGAGGGGCGCAGCGCCAATAAGTTCGGCTTGCTCACCGGCCAGATCGTCGCCGTGGACTCCGTCCAGCTGGGGGTCCTGGCGGTGTGCTCGGTCGTGGTGATCGTGGGCCTGCTGATCATCTGGCGTCCATTGATGTTCGTCAGTGTCGATCCCTCGGTCGCCGCTGCCCGGGGGATCCCCGCCGGCCGGCTCTCGGTGGTGTTCATGCTGTTACTCGGACTCGCGGTGGCCCTGTCCATCCAGGTCGTCGGGGCCCTGCTGGTGCTCAGCCTGCTGATCACCCCGGCCGCCGCCGCGATCCGCGTGACCGCGCGCCCGGGCCTGACGGTGGCGCTGAGCATCGTGTTCGCGATGACCAGCGTGGTCGGGGGCATCATGCTCGCCCTGGCCGGACGCTTGCCGATCAGCCCCTACGTGACCACCATTTCCTTCGCGATCTACGTGGTGTGCCGGGTCATCGACTGGCGCCGTTCACGGGTGCGGCGGATCCAGGAAGCGGCACCGCAACTCGCAGCCTAGGCGCCGTCGGCTCCCTGCCGGTTGAGCGTGCACTCGGGGCAGTAGCCGTAGATCTCCACGGTGTGGGAGGCCTCCGTGAAACCGTGCTCGGCGGCGACCCGGGCCGCCCAGGTCTCCACGGCGGGAGCCTGGACCTCGACCCCCTTGCCGCAGGTCCGGCAGACCAGGTGATGGTGGTGGGTCTCGGCCTCGCAGCGGCGGTAGGCGGCCTCGCCCTCGCCGGATCGTACGACGTCGAGCAGCCCGTCCTCGGCCATGGACTGCAGGATCCGGTAGACGGTGGCCAACGAGACCTTATCGCCCTGGTCCTGAAGCAGACGGTGGAGTTCCTGGGCGGAGACGAAGTCCTCCAACCGGCCCATGGCGGCCTCGACGGCGAGCCGCTGCTTGGTGACACGCTGTTCCCGCCCGCGCTTGGGGACGATCTTCTCCGACATGCGTTGCTGTGCTCCTGGAGTCTTGCTTCGGGCCCGACGTGAGGGGTCCTGGGTCGACCGGACGGGCCGCGGACGACTGGAAGAAACAGCTTATCAGCGCGGCGGCGGCGAACTAGGGTGGGGGCATGAAGCTCATCAAACACGGACATGCCTGCATCCGCCTGGAAAAGGGATCACGCGTCATGGTCATCGACCCCGGAACATTCACCGACGTGCCGGCGGCCCTGGCCGGTGCCGAAGCCATCCTGGTGACCCACGAGCACGCCGACCATCTCGACGCGGCGGCCGTCCTGCCGATCGTGGACCGCACCGCAGGGGTGCATGTCTACGCCCCGCGGGAGGTGGTCGATCAACTGCTGGCCCACCCGGCACTCGGGGCGGCGGGGGACAGGATCCACGTGCTGGCCCCCGACGACGTCCGGCAGATCGCCGGGTTCGACGTCCGGGTCTTCGGCGGCCAGCATGCGCTGATCCACCCGCAGATCCCCGTGGTCGCCAATCTGGGGTACCTCGTCGACGGGAACCTGTACCACCCGGGAGACTCGTTCATCGTCCCGAACGGGGTCACGGTGCAGACCCTGCTGGTGCCGCTGCATGCCCCGTGGTCGAAGCTGGCCGAGGTCGTGGACTTCGTGGTGTCGGTCCGGCCGGCCCATGCCTACCCGATCCACGACGGGCTGCTCAACGAGACCGGGCTGGGGATGATGACCGGGCATGTCACCCGGTTCGGGGCCCGGTACGGCACCGAATTCGAGTACCTGCAGGTCGGGGAGTCCCGCGAGGCCTGAGCGGCCGGGCCCCGGAGCGGCTAGGGCAGGGTCAGGATCCGGGCTCCGTCCTCGGTGATCGCAATCGTGTGTTCGGTATGGGCGGTCCGGCACCCCGTTGCGCTGCGCAACGTCCAGCCATCGGCGTCGGTCACGAGCTGTGAGGTATCTGCCATGACCCACGGCTCCAGAGCGAGCAGCAAGCCGGGCCGGAGCCTGTAGCCCCGGCCGGGGCGCCCGGTATTGGGGACATGCGGGTCCTGGTGCATGGTCGAGCCGATGCCGTGGCCCCCGAATTCGACGTTGATCTGGTATCCGGCCCGGTCCAGAACGGTGCCGATGGCATGGGAGACATCGCCGAGGCGGACCCCGGGGCCTGCCGCGGCAATGCCGGCGGCCAGGGCCGCCTCGGTGGCATCGATCATCGCGACGCTTTCGGCGGGGCGTGAAGAACCCACCACGAAGCTGATGGCCGCATCCGCTGCCACCCCGTCCAGGATGAGGGCCAGATCCAGTGTCAGCAGGTCCCCGTCGGCCAGGGCGTAGTCGTGGGGCAGGCCGTGGAGGACCGCATCGTTGACCGCGGTGCAGATGTAGTGGCCGAAGGGTCCGCGTCCGAAGGACGGCGCATAGTCGACATAGCAGGACCGGGCCCCGGCCTCGGTGATCATCTGCCGGGTCCACCGGTCGATGTCCAGCAGGTTCGTCCCCACGGTGGTCCGGCGTTTCATGGTCTGCAGGATCCTGGCGACCAGGGCGCCGCTGGTCCGGGCCCGGGTTAGCTGGCTGTGGTTCAGGATTTCGATCATGCGGCACTTCTTCCGACTCAGGAGGGTGGGCCAAGAACCAGCCCGGGTCATTCTACGCCGGGATCCTACGGTTCCACCCAGTCGCCGCCGGCGAGGAAGGCCTCGATGACCCCTTCATAGGGGGTGGTGTCGATGCCCGCGCGGTGAAGCCATCCGGGGTCGTAATGTGATCCGGCATAGCGTTCGGCGCCGTCGCAGATCAGTGAGACGACCGATCCTTGCTGTCCGGCGGCCCGCATCCGCGCCACCAGACGCCAGATCTGCCACATGTTCGTTCCCGTGGACGGTCCGGCGTGCAGCCCCGCCCATCCGGAGAGATGGCGCATTGCGGCCACCGAGGCGCCGTCGGGCACGGTCTGGACCAGATCGATCACCGAGGGCACGAAGCTGGGTTCGGGCGACGGCCGGCCGATGCCCTCGATCCGGCTCGGGGTCCCGGTCACAGCCGCCGGGTCACCGCCGTCGTTCCAGGCTTGCCAGGCCGGCAGGAAGGCCGAGCCCTCGGGGTCGCCGACGGCCAACCGGCTCTGATGCTGGTGGTAGCGGATGTAGCGGCCCAAAGTGGCGCTGGTGCCCCCCGTCCCGGCCCCGGCCACGACCCAGGCGGGCACCGGATGCGGTTCGAGTTCGAGCTGGGAGAAGATCGATTCGGCGATGTTGTTGTTCCCGCGCCAGTCGGTGGCCCGTTCGGCGTAGGTGAACTGGTCCATGTAGTGTCCACCGGTTTCGGCAGCCAATCGGCGTGCCTCGGCGTCGACCGCCGAGGCCTCTTCGATCAGGTGGCAGGTCCCGCCCAGCTCACGGATCAGGTCGATCTTCTGCTCCGACGTCGTTGCGGCGACCACGGCCACGAAGGGCAAGCCCAACAGCCGGGCGAAATACGCCTCGGAGACCGCGGTGCTCCCGCTGGAGGATTCCACGATGGTGGTCCGCTCGGTGATCCATCCGTTGACCAGCCCGTAGAGGAACAAGGACTTCGCCAGGCGGTGCTTCAACGAGCCCGAGCGGTGGGTGGACTCGTCCTTCAGGTAGAGCTCGATGCCCCAAACCACCGGCAGGCCGATCCGGTGCAGGTGCGTATCCGCCGAGCGGGCGGTATCGGCTTCCAGGGCCAGGACGGCCTGGTTGACCCAAGCCCGTCCGGCAGGCGGCGGTAGTGTTGGCAGCATCGTTGAATCCACCCGTCCAGCCTACCCGGGCCCGCTTCGGCGGCCGCCCCGGAGCCGGCGGCGGGGCATGAGGGAGGAAGTTCCGACATGGACGTCTTGATCACCACCGAGGCCCTGGCCGCCCGGATCGCCGCCGGGCAGCGCACCGTCATCCTGGATGTCCGGTGGGCGTTGGGTTCGACCACGGGGGAGGAGGACCACCTGGCCGGGCATATCCCGGGGGCCGTGTATGTGGACCTGGAGACCGAGCTGGCGGCCCCTGCCCGCCCGCAAGCCGGTCGCCACCCCCTGCCTGAACCCGCAGCCTTCGCCGCCGCCACCTCCCGCTGGGGGATCGACCCCGGCGATACCGTGGTGGTCTACGACGCCGTGGGCGGGCTGTCGGCGGCGCGGGCCTGGTGGCTGCTGCGGGACGCCGGACTGGCCGAGGTGTTCCTGCTCGACGGCGGATGGGCCGCCTGGCCGGCGGCCGGCGGGGAGGTCGCCACCGGGCCGGTCACCCCGCTACCGGGACGCTGGGTCCCGCACCCCGGGTCGCTGCCGGTCCTGGATGCCGACGGCGCGGCGGCCTTCCCCTCCACCGGGGTCCTGCTCGACGCCCGGGCCGGTGAACGCTTCCGCGGGGAAACCGAACCGGTGGACCCACGCCCCGGGCACATCCCCGGGGCCCTGAACGCCCCCACCGCAGCGAACCTGGACGCGGACAGCAGATTCTTGTCGGCGGAAGCCCTGCGGGAGAAGTTCGCCGCCCTGGGCCCGGCAGCAGGAGGCCCACCGGTAGCCGTCTACTGCGGCTCCGGGGTCACCGCCGCCCACGAGATCGCCGCCCTGGCGATCGCCGGGATCGACGCGGCCCTGTATCCGGGCTCGTATTCGCAGTTTTCCTCCGACCCCGCCCGGGAGGTGGCCACCGGCCCCACCGGCTGACTGGCCCGGGGCCGAGCAGGCCAAGTAGATTCGTGACCACTACCGAAGAGAGGGACACCATGAGCACGCTGTTCAGCAAGATCATCAACGGGGAGTTGCCGGGACGATTCGTCTGGAAGGATCCCGACGTCGTCGCGTTCCTGTCGATCGGACCGATCACCGACGGTCACACCCTGGTGGTGCCGCGCCAGGAGGTCGACGACTGGACCGATATCGAACCCGAGCTGCTCAATAAGCTCAACGCGGTCGCCCGGGTCGTGGGGCGGGCCCAGAAGCGGGCCTTCGGCTCCGAACGAGCCGGCCTGATGGTCGCCGGCTTCGAGGTCCCCCATCTGCACGTGCACGTCTGGCCGACGAACTCGCTGGCCGACTTCGACCTCTCCCGGGCCGATACCGACCCGAAGGAAGCCCACCTGGACGACAATGCCGAACGACTGCGCACCGCACTGCGCGAGGACGGGCATACCGATATGGTGCCGAACCAGTAATCCCGGCCCGCAGTCCCGCCGTCGTCCCTGCCGCGGGGACGACGGCGGGGACGGGCCTTTCGGACCGGCCGGTTAGCTGGTGGTGGCCTGGCGCAAGGCGGTCCGCACCCGCTTCTCCGAGACCGAATAGGCGGTGCCCAGTTCCTGGGCGAACATGCTCACCCGCAACTCCTCGAGCATCCACTTGATCCGGGCCAGGGGCGCGGGGATCCGTGCCCCGGCAGGCACCGCGGCCCGGGCGGCATCGTATTCATCCTCCAACGCCTGGATCGCCAGCATCGCCTGGTGGTCCCGCGCCACGTTCCCGGCCTCCAACTTATCCAGACGCTTGCCGATCGCCTCCAGATAGCGGGGCAGCTGGGAGAGGTGGGCGTAGCCGGTCCCGGCGACGAAGCCCGGGTAGACCAGGTTCTCCACCTGGCTGCGGATATCGGCCAGCGCGTTCACCAGTGCCAGCGAGGAGGCCTTGGAGACCCGTTGGTCCACGCGGCGGGCCCCGGAGAGGACGCGTTCGACGATGGCGGTGACCTTGAAGACCGTGTCGATCAGCTCGGCCCGCACCGACTCGAACAGGGCATCGAACTCCGCCTTGCTGAAGGGCAGTTCCTCAGGGACCAGCCGGTCCAGGGCCGCCAGCGTGCAGTCGGCGATCAGCTTCTCCACCGAACCGTGGGGGTTCTGCGTGAAGACCAGCTTCTCCTGGTTGTTCAGGTGCTCCAATACGTACTTGGCCGGGGAGGGGACCTGAAGCAGCAGCAGCCGGATCACCCCGCCCCGATGGGCCGTGAGCTGTTCATCCTCGTTGCGGAACACCGTCAGCGACACCGTGTCCCCGGTATCGAGCAGACCGGGGAATGCGGTGACTTCCGCCCCCGCCACCGTGGTGCTGACCCGGCGCTCGATCCGGGCCCCGTCGCCGAGCCCTTCGGGCCAGGCGGTCAGCCCGGTCTGCTCCAGCGTCGGCGTCGGACGCTCCCGCGTGGTGGTGCCCGCCCGGCCCCGTCCGGGCCGGGGCGAGGTCCGGGCCCCACCGGTTCCGGCTCCGGAACCGCCCGAGGATTCCTTGCCGTGGCGTTGTTCGGCCTCGCGGGCCGCCGCCAGCAGGGCAGGCCCCGCGCTTCCCAACGAATCGGCCAGGGCCTGGCGGTTCTGCGTCGCCAGGGTTCGTTGCAGGGTGGGCAGGTCGGTGGATTCATCCAGGATCCGGGCCCTGGCATCCACGACCTGGAAAGTGGCCAACAGGTGCCCGGGGATCTTGGACCAGTCCCAGGATCCCGGCGGGATCACCACCCCGCGCATCCGACGCAACACCAGTTCCAGGGAGGGTTCGAGGTCATCGGTCGTGGGGTCGAAATCGGCATTCAGTGCGGTCACCGCCTGCCGGGCCACGTCGGGGGCCGGGACGAAGTTCTTGCGGATGGCCTTGGGCAGGGACTTGATCAAGGCGGTGACCAGTTCTTCGCGGAGACCGGGGATGAGCCAGCGGAAACGTTCGGGGTCCAGCTGGTTCAGGAACAACACGGGCACCCGCACGGTCAACCCGTCGGATTCACCGGCCGACGCGGCCGGGTTGAACTCGTAGGACAGCTCCAGTTCAAGGTCCCCGTGCTGCAGGGTCCGGGGGAAGTCCTCCTGGTTCAGTTCGTCCGCGTCGGCGTTGAAGAGTTCCTCCGGGTCGAAGTCCAGCAGGGTGGGCTCCTCCGCCCGCGCCTTCTTCCACCACCGGTCGAAGTGGCGTTCGGAGACGACGCCGGAACCGACCCGCTGATCGTAGAAATCGAAGAGGTCCTCGTCCGTGGCACCCAGATCACGCCGACGCATCCTGGTTTCGAGTTCGTCGATATCGGCCAGCAGGCGCCGGTTGCGTTGGAAGAACTTATGGTGGGTCTTCCAATCGCCTTCCACCAGGGCGTGCTGGATGAACAGCTCCCGGGCCACGACCGGATCGACGCGCCCATATTGGATGCGGCGCTGGGGGATGACGGTCAGACCGTAGAGGGTGGCCTTCTCGTAGCCCATGACCGAACCCATCTTCCGGGACCAGTGGGGTTCTGAATGCGAATACTTCAACAGGTGCTTGCCGACCTCCTCCACCCAGAGGGGATCGAAGCGGGCGTTGACCCGGGCCCAGAGCCTGCTGGTCTCCACCAGTTCGGCGGACATCACCCATTCGGGGTTCTTCTTGAACAAGGCCGAGCCGGGGAAGATGGAGAACCGGGTGCCGCGGGCGCCGGAATATTCGCGTTTGCGCTCATCCCAGGCACCGATGTGTCCGAGTAGGCCGGCCAGCAGGCTGGTGTGGATCTCCCGTTCCAGCCCTGCCGGGTCCACCGGCCCCGTCGACAGGGTGATGCCCAATGGTTTGGAGAGCTGGCGGAGCTGGGCGAAGAGGTCCTGCCATTCGCGCACCCGCATGTAGTTGATGAATTCCTTCTTGCAGAGCCTGCGGAACGCCGAGGAGGAGAGCTCCTTCTGCTTCTCCTGCAGGTAGGCGTAGAGGTTCAGGAACCCCGAGAAGTCCGAGGTCGAGTCGTCGAAGCGGCGGTGCAGGCCGATGGCATTGGCTCGTTGACCGGTGTCTTCGGAGGGGCGTTCGCGGGGGTCGCGGATGGTCAGGGCGGCGGCCAGGATCATGACCTCCTTGGCGCAGCCGCGCCGGCCTGCCTCCACGATCATCCGGCCCAACCGGACGTCGACGGGGAGCTGGCTGAGCTGCCGCCCGATCCTGGTGACCTTTGCCGAGGCCCCCTCCCCGACAGCGCCCAGTTCGCGCAAGAGTGAGACGCCGTCGTTCACGGCCTTGGAATCCGGGGGCTGGACGAAGTCGAAACCCGCGACGTCGCGGGGGGACTCCACGACCCCCATGGCGGACATCTGCAGGATCACCGCCGCCAGGTTGGTGCGCAGGATCTCAGGGTCGGTGAATTCGGGACGGGCCTCGAAGTCCTCCTGGGAGTAGAGCCGGATGGCGATGCCGTCGGAGACGCGGCCACAACGACCCGACCGCTGGTTCGCGCTGGCCTGGGAGACCCGTTCGATGGGCAGGCGCTGGACCTTCGTGCGGTGCGAATACCTTGAGATCCGGGCGGTCCCGGTATCGATGACGTATTTGATGCCCGGGACCGTCAGTGAAGTTTCGGCGACATTGGTCGCCAGTACCAGACGAGGGTTGGACCCCGGGTGGAAGACCTTGTGCTGTTCCTCCAGGGACAACCGGGCGAAGAGCGGCAGCACCTCGGTGCCTCTCAGCCGGGGGTTGGTCCGCACCCGGGCGCGTAGGGCCTCGGCGGCATCGCGGATCTCGCGCTCGCCGGAAAAGAAGATCAGGACGTCGCCCGGGGCTTCGGCCGCCAATTCGTCCACGGCATCGCAGACCGCGTCCAGCGGGTCCCGATCCTCGTCCGTGTCGTAGTCGTCGTCGTCCTCGCGCCCTTCGGCGGGATTCAGCGGACGGTAGCGCAGCTCCACCGGGAACGTGCGCCCGGAGACCTCGATGATGGGGGCCGGAACGATCTCCTCTCCGCCCTCGGAGGCGGGGGAGCCGAAGTGCGTGGCGAATTTCTCCGGGTCGATCGTCGCCGAGGTGATGATGACCTTCAGATCGGGACGCTTGGGCAGCAGCCGTTTGAGGTAGCCGAGCAGGAAGTCGATGTTCAGGCTGCGTTCGTGGGCCTCATCGATGATGATGGCGTTGTATTTACGCAGCAGCCGGTCATGCTGGATCTCCGCCAGCAGGATGCCATCGGTCATGACCTTGACCTGGGTGGACGCCGACACGTGTCCGGTGAACCTGACCTGGAAGCCGATCTCCGCCCCGAGCTCGACCCCGGTCTCCTCGGCGATGCGTTCGGCCACCGTACGGGCGGCCAGCCGGCGGGGTTGGGTGTGGCCGATCATCCCGCCCTCGCCCAAGCCCAGTTCCAACAGCATCTTGGGAAGCTGGGTGGTTTTGCCGGAGCCGGTTTCGCCGGCGATGACGACGATCTGGTGGTCGCGGATGGCTTCCATGATGTCGTCGCGGCGGGCGCTGACCGGAAGGGACTCGGGATAGGTGATCTTTACAGCCATGGTTGAACCAGTCTAAGGGGGTCCGCTCGACGACGGCGCCCAGCGGCCGTCCGATGCGCTTCCGGAAGTGGTCGGGAGGCCAAGTACGGAATGATACCGAAATGTGGCATGGGACACGTTTTGTCTTCAATGGGCCTCGAGGCGCACAAGGGCGTCCATGGGCCCCTGAGTCATATGGACAATGTGAGTTGATTCACAGGTAGTATCGAGGTGTCTTTAGGCACGAGGTGGTCAAAAGATTGTCGAATCACTCGCAGTGGGGGACGGGATCCGGTGGCAGCAAAGGTGATGTTGACCGGAAATCAACTCGTGACCCGTGAAAGGAAAACACCATGAACGTTTCTCGCGTCGGCAAGCTTGCCGCAGGCCTGATGGCCACCGCATTGCTCGCCACCGCTTGCGGATCCTCGGGAGGGTCCGGGGAGTCCAGCGGATCCGCGGATGCGACCGAGCCCGTGAAGATCGGCATCTCGCAGTACGTGTCCCATCCGTCCTTGGATGCGGTGACCGAGGGCTTCAAGAAGGGGATGAAGGACGCCGGCTATACCGGGGACAAGATCAGCTACGATCTGCAGAACGCTCAGGCGGATGCCTCGACGAACACGGCGATCATGAACCAGTTCTCGCAGGACAACCTGGATCTGGTCCTCGCCGTCGCCACGCCGGCGGCCCAGGCGGCCGCCCAGGCGATCACTGATGCCCCGGTCCTCTTCTCGGCGGTGACCGACCCGGTGGAAGCCAAACTGGTCAAGAGCGTTGAGGAACCCGGCGGAAACGTCACCGGCACCTCGGATAAGAACCCGGTGAAGGAGCAGATGGAACTGCTCAAGGAACTGGCCCCTGACGCCAAGTCCGTCGGGATCGTCTACTCCTCCGGCGAGGTCAACTCCACCGTCCAGGTGAAGTGGGCCAAGGAAGCCGCGGCCGATCTCGACCTGGAGATCAAGGAAGCGGCCATCTCCGCCTCCTCCGAGGTCCAGCAGGCAGCCGAGTCGCTGAAGGTCGATGCCTACTACGTGCCCACCGACAACGCCGTCGTCTCCGCGTTGGAAGGTTTGTTGCAGACCGCGCAGTCCAAGAAGGTCCCCGTCATCGCCGCCGACGGCGAGTCGGTCAAGCGTGGCGCCACGGCCACCTACGGCATCAACTACGAGAAGCTCGGCGTCCAGACCGCCGACATGGCGGTGAAGATCCTCAAGGACGGGGAGAAGCCGGCCGATATGCCCGTGGAGACCTTGACCGATGTCGAACTGTATGTGAACACCGCCGCCGCGAAGAAGGCCGGAGTGGAGATCCCGCAGGACATGATCGACAAGGCCGCCGAGGTCTACAAGAAGTAGCCCGCGCCGATCTTCCGGATCACGGTGCCCGGCCGCCCTCCAGCGGCCGGGCACCCCGCATTCTTCCCTCTCTACCCAAGGATCTCTTCATGCTTACTGCGGTTGAACTGGGCCTGATCTACGCGATCATGGCGCTGGGGGTCTATCTGACCTTCCGCATCCTCGACTTCCCCGACCTGACGGTTGATGGAAGCTTCACCACCGGCGCCGCCGTCGCCTCCATCACCATCGTCAACGGCATGCCGGCACTTTTGGCCACCGGGCTGGCCCTGCTGGCCGGCGCGGCAGCCGGTGTCGTGACCGGTCTGCTGCATACCAAGGGCAAGATCAACGGCCTGCTGGCCGGCATCCTGACCATGATCGCCCTGTATTCGGTGAATTTGCGCATCATGGGCAAAGCCAACGTCCCGCTGCTGGGGGAGGACACCCTGATCTCCCCGCTGCGGGAGGCCCAGCTCACCGGTGGCGTCGTATCCATCCTGATCTTCTTCGTGGTGGCCCTGGTGCTGAAGTTCGTCCTGGACTGGTTCCTGCACACCGACACCGGTCTGGCCATGCAGGCGACCGGTGACAACGAACAGATGATCCGCAGCCTGGGCGTCAGCACCGACAACCAGAAGATCCTCGGGCTGGCCATTTCCAACGCCCTGGTGGGCCTGTGCGGCGCGATGGTCGCCCAGTACCAGGGCTTCGCCGATGTGGGTATGGGTATCGGCCTGATCCTGATCGGTCTGGCCTCGGTCATCATCGGCCAGGCGATCTTCGGGACCCGGAACATCTTCATCGCCACGCTGGCCGTCATCTTCGGTGCCGTCCTCTACCGCGTCTTCATCCAACTGGCCCTGGACGCCGGTCTCGAGCCGAATGACATGAAGCTGATCTCCGCGATCCTCGTGGTCCTCGCGCTCGTTCTGCCGCAGTGGAAGGGCTTCAATAAGTTCGGTCGCCGGATGCGCACCATCAACAACGCCGCGGAGAAGCAGAAGGAGACGGTGTCCTAGCATGCTGGAAGTCAACAACCTGTCCAAGACGTTCTTCGCCGGGACGGTCAACGAGCGCAAGGCGCTACGCAACATCAACCTCCAATTGACCGAAGGCGAATTCGTCACCGTGATCGGCTCCAATGGTGCCGGGAAATCCACTGTCCTGAACATGGTCGGGGGCAAGCTCCAGCCCGACGTCGGCAACGTGAAGATCGCCGGCAAGGACGTCACCAAACTGGCGGACCATGCGCGGGCGAAATACATCGGCCGGGTCTTCCAGGACCCGATGGCCGGCACCGCGCCGAGCATGTCGATCGAAGAGAACATGTCCCTGGCCCTGAACCGCGGAAAATTCCGTGGGCTGGGCCTGGGGGTGACCAAACGACGGCGGGAGCAATTCGCCACTGAGCTCGAATCTCTGGAATTGGGCCTCGAACATCGGCTCAAGGCCAAGGTCGGGTTGCTCTCCGGTGGACAGCGGCAAGCACTTTCGCTGCTCATGGCCACGTTCAGTGGACCTCAGATCCTGTTGCTCGACGAGCACACCGCGGCACTGGACCCGCAACGGGCGGCCCTGGTGGCCCGGCTGACCGAGGAGATCGTCGAACGCCACGGACTCACCACGCTGATGGTCACCCACAACATGGAGCAGGCGCTGCGGTTGGGCACCCGGCTGGTGATGATGCACGACGGGGAGATCATCCTGGATCTCGATGCCGAGGCCAAATCGAAGATGACCGTTCCCGGGCTGCTCAAGGAATTCGAGAAGATCAAGGGCGCCCAGCTCGACGACCGCACCATGCTGCAGTAGGGCGGGGCACCACCAAA
>NZ_JBQSYU010000013.1:0-95217 GCF_052379645.1 Arthrobacter sp. 179
GCGTCAACGACAGCAGGGTTTCATTCCAGTGCGCGATGACCTGCAGGACGAAGGCGGTCAAAATGCCGCCCTTGGCCAGCGGGAGGGTGATGCGGAAGAACGTTCCAAACGCATTGGAACCGTCCAGGGCCGCAGCCTCCTCCATCTCGATCGGCAGCGACCTGAAGAAGGCCGTGAGCAGGAAGACGGTGAACGGCATCGAGATGCCGATATACACCAGGTTCAGCCCGAGCAGGCTATCGGTCAGGTACACCTTGTTGAGCATGACGAACAGCGGAATGAGGATCACCTGGGCGGGGATGCCCAGACCCAGGATGAAGTACAGGCTCAACGCATTGGTCAGCTTGTTCTCGACGCGGCCCAGATAGTAGGCAGCGGGTGCCGCCACCGCCACGGCCACCACGGAGGAGACCACGGTGGTCATGAAGCTGTTCCACGTGGCCTGGGCGAAATTGCCCACGGTCCAGGCATTCACGTAGTTGGTGAAGTCCATCGAGGCCGGGATGCCCCACGGGTCGCTCAGGATTTCCCTGGTGCCACGGAAGGACTGGGCGACCATCCACACCAGCATGAGGATCATGACGGCGACGGCGATCCAGAGGACCGTGATCCCCAGACCGCGCAGGAAGGTGCGTTCCCCCGCCATGGCGGGGCTTGCGGCACGATTGCGTTTCCTGCGGATGGGAGTGACGACGGCGACGTCCAGGTTTTCAGACATGCTTCCTCCTAGAATTCGACGGCGTCACGGCGCATGGCACGACGCAGGATGATGACGAGGACGGAGATCAGGGCCAGCGAGATGATCGCCGAGGCGGTCGCCGCACCGTAGGCCGGCGTGGACTGGCCCGAGAACGCGGTGACGTAGGTGTAGACCGCAGTCGTCCAGGTTTCGGTCGGAGGGAGTCCGGCGCCGCTGCTGCCGCCGAACACCCAGATGATCTCGAAGATCTTGATCGACGAAATCGTCCACAACACCGCACACGTCCCGAAGACATCCCAGGTCAGCGGCAGGATCACGTAGCGCAGCCGCTGGAACGGGGTCGCCCCGGCGAGAGCGCAGTCCTCATAGAAATACGGGGGGATGCGGTCCACTCCGGCCATCAAGATGGTGGTGAAGTAGCCGGTGGTGGTGGCCACCATGGTCACCATGATCAGTGGGAAGAGGTTGTCCGCGGCGAGCCATTTGGGCGGGTCGGTGACCCCCAATGGCTCGAGCAGCTTGTTGACCAGCCCGCCCGGATTGAAGATGAACCCGGCCAGAACGCCAAAGACCAACGCGTTGATCAGGTGGGGGAAGAAGATCACCGAGCGGGCGATCTTCTTGCCCATCATGTCCCGCAGCACCAGGCTCAGCCCGAAGGCGATCACGAAGATCGCGATGCCGACGACGAAGAGCAGGAGCAGGGTGTTGCCGAACGACGTGAGGAACAGGTCGTCGCGGAAGACCTGGGAGTAGTTCTTCAGACCCACGAACTTCATGGGCCCCGAACCGGACCACTTATGCAGGCTGATCCAGAAGGCGCCGATGGACGGGACGATGAACAGGATGGTGTAGAACAGGAACGCTGGCCCGACGAACGGGATCAGGAGCTTGCGCCGCTGCCGGTCGATGGAACTGCCGGATTCCTGCTTCTTCTTGCGCCCCCGTGGTGCGCCCCGGGGCTGCTCGGCCGGTTCAGCGCCGACCTCTTGGACTGGGGTCAAGGTCATTAGCCATTGTCCTTCCAGTACTGCTTCTGATCCTGCTGCATCTTCTTGACGTACTCTTCAGCGGTGATCTTGCCCAGGAAGAGCTGGTCGGTATTGGGCCAGAGGATCTTCTCCTGGTAGCCGGGGAAGACCACGCCGTCGAAGGCGAGGTTGATGCTCTCGGTCTCATCGACAGCATCCTTGATGTCCTGCATTTCCGGGGCGATGGTGGCATCGGTGCGGATCGGCAAGACCTTGGCCTTGGCGCCGAACTGGTCCTGGTATTTCTTGTCCAGCAGGGTCACTGCGAGCTGTTCGGCAGCGGCTGCGTGCTCGGCCTTGCGCGGGATCGAGAATCCAACGAAGTCGGCGCGGACGCTGGTCGGGTTGCCGTCAACGGAGGGGAACTGGAAAGAGGCGTAGTCGAAGCCCTTCGAGGCATAAGGCGCGGTTTCGGCCGGGATCCACGAACCGTTCAACAGCAGGTCTGCCTTGCCGGTGGCCCATTTCTGCTGCTGGGCGGGGAACTTGCTGGCGTCGTAACCGCTGATCAGGTAACCGCTCTTGGCGATTTCCTCGACCTTCTTCGCCGAATCCAGGACCTCGGGGGAGGACCAGGCCTCACCGGACGTGTCCGCGGCCAGCTTCTTGAAGGAGCCGGGCCCGCCGTGTCGCAGGACCAGGTTGATGATCCACGCCGAGTTGTAACCGCCGATGTCGCCGTCCGCTGCCAGCGGCGCGGCCTTGCCTTTCTCGAGCTTCTTCAAGGTGGCCATGAAATCGTCCCACGTCTTGGGTGGGTTGGCGGCGATCTCCGGGTGGTCCTTCTTGTTGAACCAGAACGCTTCGGAGCTGAAGTTATAGGGCAGCATCCAGGGCTGGTCGTTCTCGTCGGAGATGTCTGCGTTCTTGAGGTACTTCTCCGGAATCAGTTCGGAAACTGTCTTGCCGTCGACATCGGCGTCGTACGTGCTGCCGAGGCCGAGGGCCTGGCCGGTGTCGCCGACCGAGGTCGCCAACTTGCCGTAGGCCCCGTCCACCAGGTCAGGGACGTTGTTGGTGTTCAGTGCCGGCACCAGCTTCTGCGTGTTGCTGCGACCTTGCCACTGCACGTCCACCTTGGCGCCGGTGTCCTTCTCGAAGTCCTTGATGGCCGAGGCGATGACCTTCTGCTGGGCTTCGCCTTCCTTCCACATGGACCAGTACGTCAGCGTCTGGCCGTCGATGGAAGTCGTCATGTCATCTGCCTGTGCTTCGGCGCTCGAGGAGGAGGCGGGGCCGCCGCAACCGGTGACCGAGAAGACCAAAGCCGATCCGAGGAGGAGGGCCGTGGGGCGAAAATAGCGGGCTGTTTTGCCCATGGCATTCACCTTTCGTGAGGGTGAACCGCGGATACTGCGGTTCGGTTGAGACGACTATCACAGCGTCAAAAAGAAGGATTCAAGTGGTACTTGAAGAAGTCCTGTGACAAAACATGGTCTTTCATGGTTTTATCCGCATTCCGTCGACCCGTGAAAGCAGCGCAGATCATAATCGTCGACGATTACGTCTGGAATCATTCTTTATTGGCTTGAATAATCATCTCTTAAGGACCGGCCGTGCCGACCCAAGGTCACGACCCACGATCAGGACCACGCATCAACCACGGTCCACGACGCATATTAAGAGGTAAGCAATTGATCCGTCTAGGAATCATCGGGGCAGGTGCCGTCGCCCCGTTGCATGCACAGGCAGCCACCACGCTGCCCGACGTCGAACTGGTCGCCGTCTGTGACCTTCGGCCCGATACGGCCTCCGACGTCGCCGTGTTGACCGGGGCAGCCGTCTATACCGACTACCTGAAGATGTACGCTGAGGCGGAACTGGATGCGGTCATCGTGAACACCCCGCATGCCCTGCATCTGCAAATGGTGCTCGACGCCGCCGACGCAGGCCTGCATGTGCTGGTGGAAAAGCCCATGGCCATCAGCCTGGCGGACTGCGATGTCATGATGCGCGCCTGCGAACAAGCAGGGGTGACACTCGTTGTCGGGCATATCCAGCATTTCCTGCCTGAAAAGGTTGCCGCCCACGAGGCCTTGGCCTCCGGGAAGCTGGGAAAGCTGCTGATGATCCGTGATTTCCGCAGTACGAACTACCGCCCCGGCACCCGGCCGGCATGGTTCTTCGACCCGGTGATGGCCGGCGGCGGTGCGTTCATGAACATCGGCGGGCATTGCATCGACCGCTCACTCTGGCTCGCTGATTCGGCGGCCGAAACCGTCGACTCCCGGACCCTGGCACGTTTCGGTGTCGAGGTCGAGACCGACGGCTACCTGAATTTGCACCTGCGCAACGGGGTGGAGATCAACATCGTCATCGTCTCGGATCCACCGCAGCGGCTGGACGAGATCCTGTTGATCTGCGAGGAAGGCACGATCTCCTGCACCCCCGACCGCGGGACCATCATTCGGCACCACGGACAAAGCAGCACGCTCCACGTCCCCTCGGCGGATAACATCCAGACGGGGTTCACCGCCCAGCTGGCCGACTTCCTGGCTACCGTCAACGGGGCCTCACCACAGGTGAGCAACAACCATGCCCGCAGCATCGTGGAAACCATCCTCGCCGCCTACCGTTCCGCCACCTCACGGAAGACCGAACCCGTCCGTGCCGAAACCGTAGCGGATCTGCAACAGGCACTGTAGCGACACCAGGTGGAACCGACGCGAAAAGAGCAGGCCATGGAGAAAGCCCGGAGCTTCACCGGATGGGGCCGCGTCGAGTGGGAACGGTTGGCCGACCGGTTGATCGCCGGGGCCCACCGCCATTCCTCTCCCGCGGGAGCCCGCGTGGTCTTTCCGCCGGCAGCGGGACAAAACGCCACCGACCAGTTGGAGGGTTTCGCGCGGTCGTTCTTGCTGGCTGCGCTGCGCATCGCCGGTTCGGCAGGTTCAGATCCTGCCCTGGTGCAGTGGTACGCCGACGCGCTGGCGGCAGGAACCCGGTGCGGCGATGCCGAACAGTGGCCGCGATTGACCGACCACGGCCAACCCACGGTGGAAGCCACCGCGATCGTCCTCGGTCTGCATTTCTCCCGCCCCTGGCTCTGGGACGGGCTCGACGACGGGGTGCAAGCCCGGATCATCCACTGGCTCTCCGGAGCCACCGGCCAGGCCTCTGCCGATAACAACCATGTCCTTTTCGGGGCCACCATCCAGGCCTTCCTGGCCTCGGTCGGCGCCCCCTGCGACCGGTTCGGCATCGAGGCCGCGTTGGACCGCATCGAGGATTGGTACGCCGGGGATGGCTGGTACTCCGACGGCGAGGGACGCCGATTCGACCACTACAACGCCTGGACCTTCCAGCTGTACCCGTTCTTCATCCTGGAGATGCTCTCCGGAACCGTGGCGGCGGCCACGGCGTCGGCCGAACGCCTGCGGCTCTACCGGGAGCGCCTGGAGATGTTCCTGCGGGGCTACCAGCACCTCTTCGCTGCCGGAGGGAGCCCGTTGATCCAGGGGCGGTCGCTGATCTATCGCTGGGGCGTCGTCGCCCCCTTGTGGATGGGCGAACTCCAAGGGGTGGAGGCATTGCCTCCGGGGCGGACCCGGCGGCTCGCTTCCGGGGTGGCCCGGCACTTCACGGACCGGGGCGTCGGGGACGACGGGGTGCTCCCGCTGGGATGGTGGGGGCCGCGATCCTCCATCCTGCAGTCCTATAACGCCCCGGGCTCCCCGTTGTGGGCGGCCAAGGGGTTTTTGGGGTTGCTGCTCCCGGCCGACCATCCGGCCTGGACCGCGCCGGAGGCGGCCCTGGAGATTGAGGGGGCCGATGTGAATCGGGTCCTGTCCGGACCGCAGTGGCTGGTCCAGGGGAACCACCGTGACGACATCGTGAAAGTCGCCAACTTCGGCACCGGGGGCCACCCGCGCCACGATTCGGCCCTGTATCGCCGACTAGCCTTCAGCACGGCCAGTGCCCCGGTCCAGCAGGGCAGCCTGCGCGATAACGACCTCTATGTGCCGTTGGACGACTCAACGAGTTTGAACCGCGGACCGGTGGCCGGGGTGGCCCGTCCGGGAGGTGGCAGCAGCAGATTCCGGCTGGACGCCGCGGGACGTGATATCGAGGTCGATTATGCGACGGCGCTGCTGCCCGACGGCGTGGAGCTGCGTGCCGCGCGTATCCGTGGTGCCGTGGCCATGCCCCTCGAAGCCAGCGGCTATGCCTTGGCTGGTGATACCGAACCGGAATCCGTACTCACCGCCGCGGGAGCCCTGGCCGCCGGTTCGGACGGGTTGCGCTCCGGTATCCAGTTCGTCGGTGCCCCGGAAGGTGACACGGTAGCTGCCACTCCCCGCATCCGCGAAGCCTCCGGATCGATCCTTGGTGAACGGGTTGCCGTACCGGTGATCACGCTGGATCCTGCCGCCGGCGCGGAGACGCGATGGTCCTGGCTGGTCTGCTTCACCCGGCGGAACGTCGATCTGGAGGCGGTGGCCAGGCGCCTCGTTCTGAACTGGACGCCCGACGGGCTGCAGGCGTCGGACGGGGCCATCACCGCGAACCTGTCGTGGATTCGCCATGAACGATGGCCGGCCGACGCGATCAATCAGGGAGTCTTCGGGGCCTGAAACCGACGGGTCAGCGCGAAGCGGCGCGGGCTTCCTTGACCAGTTCTCGGTCGGTTGCGGTTTCCGGCGACGGGGTCAGCACCATCGGCATGGTCCCGGTGCTCGTGCGAACCCGGGGGCTTGCCGCTGCTGCGCCGGCCGGCACCGGAGCGGGCTTCCTTCTGGCGGAGAGGTGTACGGCGTCCAGACCCGCGGCCTTCAATGCCGGGATATCCTCGACGACGAGCCCGCCACCAGCCATGACCTGAAGCCGTCCGGCGGCACGCTGGACCAGACGGGCGAGCAGGTCCAGGCCAGCCCCCACCGAGTCCTCGGCCCCCGAGGTCAACACGCGGGTAAAGCCGAGTCCGGCCAACAGATCGATGGCTTCCATCGGGTCGCGGCATTCGTCGATGGCCCGATGGAACGTGATTTCCATGTCGGGGTTGGCCCAGCGGGCCGCATCGAGAAGAGTGCGGGTTCCCGCCCGGTCGATCCAGCCATCGGGGGTGAGCGCGCCGAAGACGACGCCGTCGGCGCCTCGGGCGGCACAGGAGGCGATTTGTTCCGCCATGGTCCTCAGCTCTTCACCGGAGTAGACGAAGTTCCCGGGACGGCAACGGATGATCGGATGGATCTCGGTGGTGCCGGCCAAGGGGCCGCGGCACGACTCGAGCAGGGCAGTGGAAGGGGTGAGCCCGCCGACCTCCAGATTCGCGCACAGCTCGACCCGGTTGGCGCCCTCCTCGGAGGCAATCAGTGCTCCGGGAAGGTCGACGACGGCGATCTCGAGTTTCATGGCGTCCTCTTCAGGGGATGGGGCAGGCTGGCCGGGGCGGCTTGGGCCGATGCGGAATCAGAGTGACCAACGGTCCAGGTCCGCGACCATCGCCCGGAGGTCCTCCAAAGCCGGCCAGGTGTCGCCGGCGACTTCGAGCTCATGAAGCAACTGTACGCAGTATTCTTTGCCGCGCGCGTCCTCCATTGCTGCCAGATGACGCATTTCGTAGGGGTCTGCCTGCAGATCGAAGAGCCGCGGTGTGAGCAGGTACCGGCCCGGCCGACGGGGGTCGGGACGGCAATCGACCAGGAGCTTGTAATCGGTGGTGCGCAAACCGCGCATTCCCGGGCCGCCGTCGGGCGCTGGTGGACCGTAGTAGAGGGCCGATCCGCCTCCGGCGGAGCCGGAAGGCGTCCGGTCCACCAGATCGGCGGAAACGTCGGTGCCCTGCATGGCGTCGGGGATCTTGCCGGACAGTCCGGTCAAACCCAGCAGGGTCGGGGCAACGTCCACCGAACCGATCAGCGTCCGTTCGTTACGACCGGCGGCAATATGGCCGGGCCAGCGGATGAGGAACGGCAGCGACATCGACTCCTCCCACGGAACGTTCTTGTACATCAGGCCGTGGCTGCCCAGTTGCATCCCGTGGTCGGAGGTAAAGATGACGATCGTGTTCTCCCGCTGTCCGGTCTCCTCCAAGGCCGCCAGGAGGCGGCCAATCTGTTCATCGACGGCCGAGACGGTGGAAAAATAGTCGGGGGCCTTCTCCACGGCCTCCCGTCCGGCCGGCGTCTCGAGGTCGACGTTGGGCCGGGTCAACAGTTCCTCGGGTGTCAGGGCGGTATAGCGGTCCCGGAACGTGGTCGGGGCCTGGTCGAAGGGTTGGTGTGGGGGATTATGCGAGACCACCAAGGCGAAAGGACCTCCGGACGTGTCCACGGTACGCAGGAAATCGACCGCGACGTCCGTTTCGTGTTCGACCGACCACTGTTCGACGATCGTCTTTTCCTCGCGCGGCGCGTCACCGATCCAGTAGTGCGGACGCAGATGATTGTCGGCGGCGCCGTAGGAATACCAGAAGGAGAAGCCGTGCCGGCGATCCGGTGGGGAATAGGCGTCCCAGACGGCGCCTTCGCGGAAGCCCTCGCCCCAGATGGCGTCCTCGGCGGTTACGGCCTCCAGATGCCATTTGCCGATGTACCCGGTCTGGTAGCCGGATTCCTGGAGAACCCTGGACCAGGTGTCGATGTCTGGTGGAAGCCCGGCATCGGTGTTGGAGTTGATGTTCACCGGCACCCCGTTGCGGTGCGGGTGTTGGCCGGTCATCATCATCGCCCGATGCGGGCTGCACACCGGGTAGCTGCTCACGGCATGGGCGACATCGGCTGATTCCCTGGCCAGGCCGTCGAGATTGGGCGTGTAGGTGGGGTCGGCATCTCGGAACCCCAGTGCCGCATCGCGGAACTGGTCCGCCATGATGAACAGCAGGTTCGGTTGCTCAGGCGCCATGGTGTTCCTTCCGTGCTGCGTCCCCGATCGGGGTTCCGTCCCAATTCGGGGCAGTGAATGCGCCCAACGGGTTCCCGGTGAGCGGATGCAGTTGTCCGGCGCCGGCGACGGGCAGGGAACTGCCATCGAAGTCCGCCGAACCGTAGGTGTCGAACCACTCCTGCAGCTCGGCGCGCATCTCGGCGACCCGGTCGGCATGGGCCGGGTTATCAACCAGGTTCTCCCGTTCCTCCGGGTCGTTCTCCAGATCGTAGAGCTCGTGTGGGCCGTGGGGGTAACGGTGGTTGTACTTCCAGAAGCGATTGCGGATCATGCGGGAGGGGCCGTATTCGTCGAAGACCACTACGGGCCGGGGAACGGACGCCGCCTCCGTTTCCTGGCCAGTCAACACTGAGGCGAAGGAGCGACCGGGCCCCGTCTCGAATTCACTTGCCTCGAGACCGGCGAGTTCCAGCAGGGTGGCGGCGACGTCATAGGCGGAGAGTAGCTCCTGCGCCACCCGGCCGGTCTGGATGCTGCCGCGGTGGGAGAAGATGGCGGGAACCTTCACCGAGGAGTCGTAGAGGTTCTGCGGGAAGGTGCCGTTGCCCTTGCCCCAGATACCGTGATGACCACAGTTGAAGCCGTTGTCGCTGGAGAAGACCACGATCGTGTCCTCACGCAGTCCGAGTTCCTCGAGCCGGTGCAATACGCGCCCGATGCCGGCGTCCATGGCGCTGACCGCCGCGAAGTAGCCCACCAAGGCCGCACGGGTATCGGCCTCGCCGCCCAGCGGGACCCCACCCACGGTGGTGGTCCACGGGTGCATGGGTTCCTGTGGGCAGGAGGCGAAGGCCGTGTCCTCGTAAAGTCGCGTGAATTCTTCGGGGTGCTGGTCCTTCCACGGCATATGTGGGGCCGTGTAGTTCAGCGCCAGGAAGAACGGGGCATCCTGGCGGGCAGCCTGCTCGATGAACCCCACAGAGTCGTTGGTGATCGCGTCGGTCAGGTAGTCGGTGACCAATTCCTTCTCACCGTTGCGGTACATGGTGGCGTGGTCGTAGGGGCATCCGCCACCCTCCAAGGCGTACCAATGGTCGAAGCCGTGGCGGGCCTCGTCATTGGCGCCAAGATGCCATTTTCCCGACAGGCCCATGTAGTAGCCAGCGGCCGCCAACTCATCAGTGAAGAGTGGTTGGCCGGAGAGGAAGTCCGTGGCGTTGGGGCCGGCCTCGACGCCGTGCAGATAGTCGTGGACTCCATGCCGGGAGGGTGGTTGGCCGGTCATGAGGCTCGCTCGGGCCGGGGAACACACGGGTGAGACACAAAAGAAGTTCTCCAACCTGGTGCCTTCGGCAGCCAACGCGTCCAGGGTGGGTGTCTGGATGTCCTCGTTGCCCGCGCATCCCATGGCCCAGGCGCCCTGATCGTCGCTGAGGATCATCAAGATGTTGGGTGGGTTCCGATGCACGGGCACTCCTAGTCCTACACGGGATATGGCGGGTGTTCCTTACTTCATACCCGGCATTGTCGAGAGGAATAAAGAATGACTAGGTGCCATCAGCGTCCTCTCGACGGAGAAAAACGGCTAAAACCCGGTGAATTCAGAAGTCATTGACGAATCATCCCTTAAAACTCCTTCAATGATCGTGCATTATGGAAGGAATGACCAAAGGAGTATCCGTGCCAGACTACCGACGGCTCGTCGCCGACCAGGGGGAACTGCGTAACGTCCGCAAGCAGCCCCTGAAATTTCAGGAACTCAGTGAAGACCTTCGCCGGGAGATCCTCGCGGGCACTTGGGCCGTGGGCAGCAAGCTACCCACGGAGGCCCAACTCGCCCGGGAGACCGGCCTGTCTCTGACCACGGTCCGGCGTGCCTACGAGGATCTGGTCGAGAAAGGGCTCGTCATCAGGCGGCAGGGCGCCGGCAGCTTCGTCGCCCCCCCACCCTCGCGGGCCTTGAAGAAACCGCGCTACACCATCGGTGTTCTGCTGCCGGATACCCAGCTGTACTATCCGAAAGTCCTGCAGGGGATCGAGGAGCACCTCACGGCGCAGGGGGCCAGCCTGCAGTTGTCCACCTACCATTACGATCTGAGCCGGGAGAACTCCAGCATCCAGTTCCTGCTCGACGCCGGCGTCGACGGGCTGCTGCTCGTACCGACCCTGACCGGCATTCCCGATCCGGAGCGGAGGGTCGCCGAACTGGCGGCCCTGCCGGTCCCGGTGGTGCTGCTCGAGCGTAGCCTCGAGGACCTCGGGGCTGCGGATCGGACCGAACACATCTGCTCCGACCACCAGGGCGGGGCCTATGACGCGGTGAAACACCTGGCCGGGCTGGGCCACGAACGCATCGCCGTGTTGACGAGGTCGAATGTAGCGGGCAAGAGCGCCAACCCCACCCAATCGGCCGTCGTCGCCGGGTACCGCAGTGCCGTAGTCGACCTCGGACTTTTTGCCGACGGGGAGGAACTGCCGATTTTCAGTTCGACAAAACCCGAATGGGAGCAGGATCAGGCCGAGGCCATGTATACCCGGCTACGGGACAGCCGTGCGACGGCGGCCTTGGTGTTCGGGGACCGCGAAGCGACACTGCTGCAGACCGCAGCCCTGAGGCGTGGGGTGAACGTGCCCGAGGAACTATCCCTGGTCTCCTATGACGATGAGATGGCCGATATCGCCCCGATCCCGTTGACGGCGATCTCGCCCGCGAAGCACCGTTTGGGCATGATGGCCGCAGAGATCTTGCTGCGCCGGTTGAAAGAAGGCGATGCCTGCCCGATCTACCAGATCCGTCTGCGACCGCGCATTGTGGTGCGCGAATCCTGTGCCACCGTGCCGGGCACCGCCACCGCGGGCCCGACGGACCGCCGGGCCCCGGCTCCTAGTGCTGCCGGCCCGACGGCGTGAAGGTCCGCGGGCCCTTGGCCTGAACGGCGAGGTGCACCGTGGCCCCAGCCAGACCGCGGGTATCGACCTCTAGCGTCGTCGACCCGTCGGCGTTGCGGGTCAGCCTGGCTCTATCACCCTCGAGGAGCCGGTAGCGCCGCCTGGTCCTGAAGGTCAACGAGAGCGAGGAAGCGCCCTGGGTGGGTTCGCTGATCGACAACTGAAGCCGGTTTCCGTCCTCGCGCTGGACGACGCAGGCCGGGCCCGACAGTTCGAGGTCGGCGACCGTGCCCTGCCCCCAGAACGTGGCGGCCAGCGTCTTCTCGTGGGCGAAGGAGACGGCCTGGGCGACCGCGTCATTACGCAGCACCGTGTGCTGCTTCCGTCGGGCGAGTTTCGCAGCCCCCTGGATCGAGGCGCCCGGGGCGATCAGGTACGCGTAGCCGGCCTGCTCCGGTGAGGTGCCGTGATCGAAATAGAGCGTGGCGTAGTTGCGTTTCTGCACCTCGGTGCTGCCCTTGGCGTTGACATCTGACCAGGACCCCGACCGGCGTTCGCGCAGCACGTGAAGTGGCGCTTCGTCCAGCGCGACGTAAGCGCCGAAGCCCTCTAGATGGACCCAGCGGTCCGATGAGAGGACTGACTCAGCATCGGTCGCCGCCGCGACGCGCCCCGAAGCGGTGACCAAGGCGTTGGAGCCCTGGTGCAGGTTGCGGTGGTCCACGATGGTTTCCACCGGTGCCGAGGAACCGGTGTGGATGTCGGAGCCCAGGCACACGATGACGTCCTCGCTGACGAACCAGGATTTGCGGGCGCTGAGCCCGGTGCCTCCGGGACCGATGAGATGCTGTCCGACGGCGGCGATCTCCTCGTTGGCGCTCGAGCCGGTCCATTCGTTGTCCGGTGTCCCGGCCCCCCACTGGCCCTCGACCCTATCCGGCAGGGACGTGGTGTCTACGGTGGTCCCGGGTAGCCTGACATGGTTTGCGGTGGCCCAGAAGGCGTCGTCGTACTGGCCCAGATCGGCGTCATGGACATAGGTCATGCCCGAGCCGGAATGGTAGCCCCGGTCATTTTCGCCGTTGCCGCATTCGTACCAGGAGATCCGGTTGCTGCACATCGCCGTGGACAGCGACCATTGGGGGCCGCGGTGCATGGTGCGGTCCATGGCCGGGAACAGGAAATGGCCGGCCAGTGGGGCCGCCGGCGACAGGCCCAGCGACAGGAGTTCCTTCACCAGTGCCGTACGCGCGACGCTGGCTCCGTCCAGAATGGGGGCGTGGTCGTTATCGGTGATCCATTGCAACGCGCGCCGGCGCCAGCGCTTGGCGGTGGGTGCGTCGACGGCACGTGACAGCAGCAGCACGGCCTCGATGGTGCTGGCCCCCAAATCGAAACCGGTGTTTTCCTCGCGGGAGACGCTGCGCCCGCGCACCGAATCGGCCATGGCCCCGGCCATCAGGCAGGGGGCAAAGGAGTCCTCAACGGTTTTGAAGAGGATGTCCCGGCTCGGATCGGAGACCGCGGCATCGGTTCCACCGAGCAGCGCGAAGAGCTTGGCGAGACCACTGAGCAGAACCACCCCGTAGGAGCCGGTATAGGGGGTGGTGCTGTGCTGGATGAAGGAGCCGTCGGCAAAGAAGCCGTTGCCGCTGGTGACGTACTGCCACACCTCGGCCAGTCCGGCGACGGCATGGTGGAGCTTCTCTTCGTTCCCGTCGACCAGTGAGCGGACGATGATGCCCTGGCACAGGTCCACGCGGTTCGCCCCGACCGAGGTGATCTTCCCGCGCGAGGGCGGGAACTGCTGCCACGGGTCCGGCACGAAGTGGTCGATCGCTGCGCAGTATGCGGCCCGCTCGTCCTCGTCCAGCTCGTCGAAGAGCAGTACCAGCGTGTCCGCCAGGGCCCGGGGAACCCCGATTTCCCAGGCCCACCAGTTGCCCTCCTCCTCAGTGGTGTCGTTGTAGCGCAGCCGGTGGGCGTCGGACAGCCCGGCACGGATCTGCTTCAACAAGGTGCCCTGGCCGAAGGAAGCCGCCCCGGGGGTGGCCCAAGCAGTGGCCATCTGGGATAAGCGCACATACGTATAGCGCAGGTCCCCGGCTGCGGCCAGGTCCAAGTCCGTGAAGATCCGGGCTCTGGCCGTGGAGGAGTCCAGGGTGGCCACGGCCGATGCGGCGGCGTGGTCCAGGGTGGCCAAGGCGTTGGCGAAATCCCGATCGCCGGCAATGAATTCCCTCCGGCCGGTGAGCTGGTCCACCCAGGTGGAGCGCAGTGTGGCGAAATCGGCGCTTGATAAGGCGGGCAATTCGGCAGCCTGGGCAGGCTGGGCGGTTTGGCTGATGAAGCTCAGGAGCAGGCCGGTCACGGCCACCCCTCCGGCGCCCTTAAGCGCGGTCCTGCGGGATAGTTCCTGGTCCATGAATTCGCTCCTGATGTCCGTGACGGGGCCGGCCCCGAGTGCCGGTGCCCTGTTGGAGGGGAACTCAACGGCACGTCAAGGTAAGGAATAAAGCAGTAGCGCCTGAACGGAACATGGCCAACAATGGAGCACACCACCGTCAGCGATACCAAGGAGCACCACGCCCCATGCAACTGTCCTTCTCCACGTTGGGATGCCCAGACGCCGATGTCGACGAAGTGCTGGCGCTCGCCGGCGAGCACGGTGCCACCGGCGTCGAACTGCGGATGCACGAGGGTGGAATTATCTCCGCCAGCATGGACGACGCCGAGCGTGGGAAGGTCAAGACCGCCTTCGCCGATGCCGGGATCACCATCTTGGCGGTGGGGAGCTATGTCAAGATCTGCGCGCCCGGAAAGGACATCGACGTCTTTCGGGAACTCGAGGCCGCGCTGCGGCTCGCGGCAGACATCGGGGCGAAGGCCGTGAGGGTCTTTCCCGGTGCCGGACTGGATTCAACCTCCGAGGACGACCGCGAGGAGGCCTTTGAGTTGGAGGAAAATGCAGTCCGCAGGCTGACGGCGGCCGAAGGGCCGGCGGCCATGCATGGGGTCCAGCTCTTATTGGAGACTCATGATTCGCATCCACGCGGGGTCGATGCCGCACGCATCCTGTTCCCGCTGGGGCCGCAGGGCGCGGTGCGCACCATTTGGGATGTCCTGCACCCGTGGAAACGCGGGGAGGAACCCGAAGCGACCGTGAAGGCGCTCGCCGGGCGCATCGAGTACCTCCAGCTCAAGGATGCCCGCCGTGGCTCCACCGCCGATGCCCCGATCCTGACCCTGCCAGGGGAGGGGGACATCCCGTTGGAGAAGATGCTCCGGCTGTACGGGGAACAGGCGCCGACCGGAGTCGACCCCTGGGTGTCCTTGGAATGGGAGAAGGCCTGGAACCCCGATTTGCCGGAGCTGGGCGAGGCGCTGGCCGCCACCCGGAAGATCCTCGACTCGCTGTCCTCGAGCTAATCCGCCGTCCGGCTTGAGGCCCGCGCGGCCGGACAGAACTTCGGGGTGCTCATTTATTCCTATGGTGTGCGTCACCTTGACTGACCGTGTCCCAGCTGGAGGCACCCGGTGAAATGCCGGAGGTGTCTACCAGATTGAGCTCATGGAAAGCCCTTCCGGTTGCCCGTTCGCGTACCGGAGAAGATTGGAAAACAATGAACTGGACCAACCTCGAATTCAACCGACGCACCCTCATCAAGGTCGGCAGCGTCGCCAGCGCGGGGGCTGCGTTCGCGCTCAGCGCCGCACCTGCCCAAGCCGCCGGTGCCCGGGTCCCGATGGCCCCCGCGGCTCCCGGTGACGTCGAAGCGAAGGCCCTGGCCCTGCAGCCGCCGACCTTCCTCTTCGAAACGAAGGTGCCCGAGCAGGTCACTGCGGTCTCGGGGGCGGAGCCCGCGATCAGTGACGAGCAGGCCATCATCGGCAAGCACTCCCTCCGCTGGGACTACTCCGCCGGCTCCGTCCTGCAGATCGATGCGGCACTGGACGCCGAGGACTCCAGAATCCCGGAGGACGACGAGACGAAGCTCGGATCGCGCAGCACCTTCGGCCTGTGGATCTACAATTCCACGGCCCGCCAGGGCACCCTGCGCCTGGAATTCGGCCGGCAGGGAAGCAAGGACGCCTGGTGCGACCTCCATCTGGACTTCACCGGCTGGCGAACCGTCTGGATCCGCCTGGCCCAGGACCTGGAAGGCACACCGCGCCGCGACATGGATACCCTCCGGTTCGTCGCCCCGTCGTCGGGTTCCGGGACGCTCTTCCTGGACCAGCTGGTCCTGAACATGTCCATGCGCACCGACCACCCGATGCGGAGCGAGCAGGCCCCTTTCGTCAACCCGGAAGCCGATACGGCGCAAAATGCGCATTGGCTCGCCCTGCTGAAGTTCCAGGAACTACAGGATGCCCAGGCGCCGGCACCGGTCACAGATGCGACGTTGCTGGCCGATGTGTCGACGGTGAAGTCCAGGTACCTTGAGGCCTACCTCACCGGTGGCGGCGCGACCACGGGCTCGCAGGTGGCCGATCTGACGGCGCAACTGGCCAAGCTCGGCATCCCCGAGCGGTCCACCAGTGGGCCGGCGACACCGGTCCTCTTGAACCAGCAGGCCATCTTCCCGCCTCAGATCGCCCCCGAACTGGCTGCGCTGGCTGGAAGCGCCAAACTGCGCACGCTCACGGATCTGATGCAGAAGATCGCCCGGGCCTGGGAACGTGCCGATGCCACGCGCAGGCCGCTGGTGGCCGAGCTGTACGTCCGCGCCGTCTTGCATCTTCGCCGCGTGGGTTGGGCCAAGGGCAGTAGCCAGGGCAGTGTCCACCATCTCGGATACAACATCCGTGGGTACTACGACTCCGTCTTTATCATGAAGGACGTCCTCCAGGATGAAGGATTGCTGGAGGAAGCCCGGGCCGATGTCGACTGGTTCGTCGGCCTGGGGCGCGTTCTCGAACGCCCGCTGCGACGCGATGGCATCATGGACATCTACAACACGAACGTCCGGGGCCTTGTGGCAGCGGCCATGCTGCGGGAGACTCCTGGCGAACAGGCGGCTTGGCTTTCAGCCGTCCGCGACTTCCTCGATGTCACCCTGCAGCCAAGTGACGGTTTGCAGGGCGGAATTAAAGCCGATGGCTCGGGATTCCACCATGTCGGGTTCTACCCCGCCTACAGCGCTGATGGCCTCTCCGGACTGGCGCCAATGGTCATGGTCCTGGGTGGCACGTCGTTCCGTCTGTCCGAGGCGGCGCACTCCCTGTTGAAAAAGGCGGTGCTGGGGATGCGCACCTTTGCCAATAAATTCGAATGGTCGCTGACCGTGTGTAACCGCCATCCAAAGGCGGGCCAAACACTCAAGCTCGATCCCTTCCAGTGGCTGTTCCAGGCTGGCACGCCCGACGGGAAGAAGGCCCTGGACCCCGAACTGGGGGCTGCCTTCCTGCGCCTGCTGCCGGAAAAGCAGTCTTCGATCCACCAACGGCTGGCCGCCAAATTGGCTGCTACCGGGGTCACCGTGGAAGATTCCCCGACGGGCCACTGGACCTACAACTACGGCGCCCTCGGAGTGCACCGCCGCGAGGACTGGTCGGTGACCGTTCGCGGACACAACCGCTACCTGTGGAGCTCGGAGACCTACGAAAACGCCAATATCTATGGCCGCTACGGCACCTACGGGCAGATCAACGTTCAGTCCACGGGCGATCCGATCACCCTGCTGGATAGCGGGTTCTCCCAGGAAGGCTGGGATTGGGGGCGTTTCCCGGGCACGACGGCGATCCATAAGCCCGTTGATGACCTGTTCATCGATCTCGGGCTCGGAGTGGAAATCATGCCACTCTCGGATTCGCGCTTCGGCGGGGCCACCAACATCGATGGCCGGCACGGTCTCTTTGCCATGGACCTGCACGAGATCCCTTCCTGGGATCCCAGCCACCGGGCCCGCAAATCAGTGTTCCTTTTCGACGAGCGGGTCATCGCAGTGGGTACGGGGATCGAAAACAATGACCGCCGAAACGAAACGGGGACGACCCTGTTCCAGAGCCACCTGGCGGCGACGTCGGAGCCCACCTACATCGACTCCACCCGGCCCGTCGCCGACTTCCCGCTCGAGCGCAAATCGCGCAAGAAATCCAAGCATGCACAATGGCTGGCCGACGGGAAGGGCAATGGCTACTACATCCCGGCCAAGCAGCACCTGGGGATCGAGCGTTCCACGCAGAAGTCGAAGGACCAGAGCTCCGGAGAACCCACCAGTGGGGACTTCGCCACGGCGTGGCTGAGCCATGGGACCAAACCGAGGAGCGGATCCTATGAATACGCGATGCTGATCGGGCGGACTCCACAACAAACGGCGGCCTTCGCGAAAGCCATGGGCGGCCGGCGAGCCCCCTATGAGGTGTTGGAGGCGCGCTCCGACCGGCATGCAGTCCGCGATCGGGAGACCGGTATCACCGGCTACGCGGTCTTCGAGGCGGGGCACGGGTTCGAGGGCGATATCGAAGGGGTGGATACTCCTTCGTTGTTGATGACCCGGCGTGAAAAGAACCGTCTGGTCATGTCGGTGACGGATCCGGATCTCCGCCTGTATTCGGGCAAAGACCCGGACCAATACGATGCCAAGGGCCGTTTCGTCGGCGGTGTCCTTCCCTACGTGGTGTCCTGGAGGGAAAACGCGAGCCAGGCCCACACCCTGACCGTGAAGGTCAAGGGCTCCTGGAAGCTAGCCGAAAAGGTCGACGGCGTGAAGGTCACTTCCCGCAAGGGCCACGGCGGCCACGACCATCATGGAGGACGCCACGGCCATGATCATGGCCGGCAGGGGCGCACCGAGATCGCGGTCCGCACCCGGGACGGGCTGCCGGTGCAGTTCAGCCTGGCGCGGCACTAATACCGCGTTAGCCCTGCCCCGCCGCGGTGGTGCTGCGTCGGAGCATGAGTTCGCCGGTGACGGTGGGTTCGGCTCCGGCAGCACCTCCAGGGAGGGCCACGGTGCTTTCGACGGCGATCCGTCCGATGTGCAGCAACGGCAGCCGCACGGTGGTCAATCCGGGATGGAAATCCCGCAGCGTCTCGATATCGTCGAATCCCGCGACGGCGGCGTCGCGCGGAACCTGGACCCCGCCCTCACGCAGCCCGGCGACCAGCCCGATGGCCATCACGTCACTGACCGCAAAAAGGCAGACAGGGGCCCCTTCCCGGTGAGCCGCGGCGACCCGTGGTGCCAGCTCGGCGCCGGTGGCATGGCCGCCAGCCCGGTCCAATCCGGTATGCAAGACCTCGGCCGCCGGAACACCCGCGGCGTGTAGACCATGGTGGAATCCACGGACCCTATCGTCCGAGGTGGCCAAGCCCTCGGGGCCCGCCACGATCAGGAAGGGGCCGCGATGGGTGGCGGCCAATGCGCCCGCCAGCTGACAGGCCAGGTCTTCGTTGGGAACGGCGATGACATGGTGGTGTTCGGGGGAACCGGTCCCCTCCACGGGGCGACCGATGACGGCGACCTGGCCATCATTACGGCAGTAGAGGTCCAGCTCGTTGGCCAAGGTGCTGTTGGCTTCACGGTCCGCAGCAGCGGTGGTCCGCGAGCCCGCCAGGATGATGGCATCAGCCCGGTGGGCGGCGAAGGCGGAGACTGCGGTGGCCTCCTCTGCAGGGGTGCCGCCGGTGGTGGCGAGCATGACGAGTTTATTGCGTTCCCGCGCAGCTTCCTGGACGCCGTGGGCGATGGCCGCGAAGTACGGGTCGGCGATGTCGTGGACGATGAGGCCGATGACCCCCGAGCTGGATTTCGCCAGCCCCTGAGCTTGCGCATTGGGCACGTACCCCAGTTCGAGGGCCGCCCGCCGGACGTTTGCGGCAATCTCCGGTCCGGGGATCCGCGCCGAACCATTGAGTACCCGGGACGCGGTGGCGGGGGAGACTCCTGCCTTGCGGGCCACCTCGGCCAGTGTCGTTGCGGACATCGCTACCCCTTCGCCGGCCGTCACGGCTCACATGGTGGACAAGAGTTCCAGTATCGCATGACAGAAAAGTTTGGGAAAGCGCTTGCCAAGCATTGTTTGGATGGGCATGATGGACACAACGGGAATGCGCTTTCCCAATCAGTCTTCATACCATCCACCCCCAGCAAAGAGGTCCCATGGGCTCGACACCACGCACCATCCGTATCGCCATGAACGGCATTACCGGCCGGATGGGCTACCGCCAGCACCTGCTGCGATCCATCCTGCCGATCCGCGACGCCGGAGGCTTCACCCTGGCCGATGGCAGCCGCGTCCAGGTCGAGCCGATCCTCATCGGGCGCAACGAAGCCAAGGTCCGCGAACTTGCAGAACTGCATGGGGTCGCCGAATGGAGCACCGATCTGGATGCGGTCATCAACGACCCGACCGTCGACGTCGTCTTCGACGCCTCGATGACCAGCCTGCGCGCCGCGACGCTGAAGAAGGCCATGCAGGCCGGCAAACACATCTTCACCGAGAAGCCCACCGCCGAAACCCTCGACGAAGCCATCGAGCTCGCCCGCATCGGCACCGAGTCCGGGGTGACCGCCGGCGTCGTGCATGACAAGCTCTACCTGCCCGGGCTGGTGAAGCTGCGCCGCCTCGTCGATGAGGGATTCTTCGGCCGCATCCTGTCCATCCGCGGCGAATTCGGCTACTGGGTCTTCGAAGGCGATGTGCAGTCAGCGCAGCGTCCGTCCTGGAACTACCGCGCCGAAGACGGCGGCGGCATGACCACCGATATGTTCTGCCACTGGAACTACGTCCTCGAGGGGATCATCGGGAAGGTCAAAAGCGTCAACGCCAAGACCGCCACCCACATCCCGGCCCGTTGGGACGAGCAGGACCAGGAATACGTCGCGACCGCCGATGACGCCTCCTACGGCATCTTCGAACTCGAGACCCCCGCCGGCGACGAGGTCGTGGGGCAGATCAATTCCTCCTGGGCCGTGCGGGTCTACCGCGACGAACTCGTCGAATTCCAGATCGATGGAACGCTCGGCTCGGCAGTGGCCGGCCTGAATAAGTGCGTCGCCCAGCAGCGCGCCCACACCCCCAAGCCGGTCTGGAACCCCGACCTGCCGGTGACCGAATCCTTCCGCGACCAATGGCAGGAAGTCCCGGCCAACGCCGAGCTGGACAACGGCTTCAAGCTGCAGTGGGAAGAGTTCCTGGCCGACGTCGTCGCCGGACGCGAACACCGCTTCGGTTTGCTCTCCGCGGCCCGCGGCGTCCAGCTGGCCGAATTGGGCCTGCGCTCCAACGACGAACGCCGTACCATCGACATCCCGGAAATCACGCTCTGATGGCCTCGCTGATTCTTCCCCGGAACGACGGCGGAACCCGCACGCACCAGCTATCCGAGGCACGGACCTGGTCCAGGCCCACCGCCCCGATCACCTCCCGGCACGCCTACGCAGCGGCCCACGTCATCCCCGACGTGCACGCGGAGAACGTGCCCGGAGCCCCGGCGGCACTGGACTGGGATACCACCCTCGCCTACCGCCACGAACTCTGGTCCTACGGCCTGGGTGTCGCCGATGCGATGGACACCGCCCAGCGCGGCATGGGTCTGGACTGGGCGGCCACCGGAGAACTGATCCGCCGCAGTGCCGCCGAAGCGGCCGCTGTGGTCTCCTCGAAGGCCCCCGCCACCGCCGGCAAATCGGTGCGCGATCTGCTCGCCTGCGGCGCGGGAACCGACCAGCTGGATCTGGCCACCGTCCCCTCGGGCCCTGCCGGGCTGAACGTCGTGCTCGATGCCTACCGCGAGCAGATGGCTCTGGTGGAGGAGGCCGGCGCGAAGACCATCCTGATGGCCTCCCGCGCGCTGGCCGCCGTGGCCACCGACGCCGAGGACTATCTGCACGTCTATTCGACGTTGCTGCGTGAGGCCAAGCAACCGGTGATCCTGCACTGGCTGGGCACCATGTTCGATCCGGCCTTGGCCGGCTACTGGGGCTCCGATGACGTCGCCACGGCGACCGATACGTTCTCCTCGCTGGTCAGCGGTCATGCCGAGAAGATCGACGGGGTCAAGGTCTCCCTGCTCGACGCCGGGCACGAGGTCGCACTACGGGCCTCACTGCCTGCAGGGGTCAGGCTCTATACCGGGGATGACTTCAACTATCCCGAACTCATCGACGGGGACGGCAGTCACCACTCCGATGCGCTGCTGGGCATCTTCGCCGCCATCTACCCGGCGGCCTCCGCAGCGCTGCAAAGCTACGACGCCGGTGATTCGGTGGCGGCACGAGCCACCCTTGATTCGACCCGGGAACTGGGAAAGCACATCTTTAGCGCCCCCACCTTCTACTACAAGACGGGCATTGCGTTCCTCTCGTGGATCAACGCGCAGCAGCCCGGTTTCCAGATGGTGGGCGGACTACATTCGGGCCGGTCGCTCATGCACCTGGCGACCACCTTCGAACTGGCCGATGCTGCCGGGCTGCTCCTAGATCCTGAGCGCTCCGCAGCCCGGATGTCCACCTTCCTTCAGACCAATGGGGTGGGAGCATGAGCGATTTCTCGCGGTTGGCCCTGAACAGCGCCACCACCAAGAAATGGACCCTGCCCGAGGTCGTGGACGGCTGCGTCCGCGCCGGGATCCCGGCCATCGGCCCCTGGCGGGACATCGTCGCAGACCACGGCCTGGCGGAATCGGCGCAGCTGATCCGTGATGCCGGACTGCGGGTCTCATCGCTGTGCCGGGGAGGCTTCCTGACGGCAGCCGATGCCGAGGGCCAGGCAGTGGCGCTGGCCGACAACCGTGCGGCGATCGAAGAGGCCGTGGCGCTGGGCACCACCGAGTTGTTCCTGGTGGTCGGCGGCTTGGCCCCGGGGGAGAAGGATGTCGTCGCGGCCCGCCAACGCGTGGCCGACCGCCTGAAGGACCTGGTGCCCTACGCCGTCGAACACGGGGTGCGGCTGGTCCTTGAACCGCTGCATCCGATGTATGCGGCAGACCGGGCCCTGATCTCCACGCTAGGGCAATCCCTGGACCTGGCGGCACCGTACGATCCGGGCGCCGTCGGCGTGGCCGTAGACACCTTCCACGTCTGGTGGGACCCTGATCTGAAGGCGCAGATCGGGCGGGCCGGCCGCGAACAGCGGATCGCTTCCTACCAAATCTGCGATTTCAACCTGCCTATCGCAGCCGACGCTTTGCTTTCCCGCGGCATGATGGGAGACGGTGTCATCGACTTCGCGACCATCGGCTCCTGGGTCCGTGATGCCGGGTACACCGGGGATATCGAGGTGGAAATTTTCAACCAGGAAATCTGGGATACCGACGGCGATACGGTCCTCTCCACCGTGAAGGAACGCTACGCAGAACTGGTGCTGCCTTTCGCCTAGCCCACGGTGGTTGACCGGCGACCCGCGAGCGTGATGGTTCCGGTTCCCCTTGAGCCGAGTCCGCGCGGATCAGCTCTTCGAAGGCCGCTCCCGCGGGGGCGGCCTTCGTCGTTCCCTCCGCGGGCCGGAACCTTAGAGCGTGAAGAATTTCCCATGTCACCTGCAGTTTTGTTGATTGCAACTATGTGATGGTGGTCTCATTTTTTCCCTGCTACTGTGAGTTTCATCGACGCGGGGTCTTTGATTCCACAGGATTCGGAAACCCCCTGTCCGAGGAGGCATACGGCCTCATGGCGGGCCGTATAACGGCGAATGCGGGAGGGCCGACATGAGCACGACCATGAATAGCGGACTACAAGATGCGCTGATCAGGACTCGGAGGTTTTTCAAACCGAAGGAAGTCGTCTCGCCCGATGGACGCACGCTACTCAAGGTCGGGGGCCGTTCCGGGGATTCCTTCTACCGGGATCGTTGGAGCCACGACAAGGTGGTCAGATCGACCCACGGGGTGAACTGCACGGGGTCGTGCTCCTGGAATGTCTACGTCAAAGACGGCATCATCACCTGGGAAACCCAGGCCACCGATTACCCCACCACCGGCCCCGATAAGCCGGAATACGAGCCGCGCGGTTGCCCGCGCGGCGCTTCTTTTTCCTGGTACACCTATTCGCCAACCCGAACCCGCTACCCATACATCCGCGGCGTCCTGCTGGAGATGTACCGGGAAGCCAAGGCCCGGCTGAAGGATCCGGTGCTGGCCTGGGCCGATCTGACCGAGGACCCCGAGCGGGCCGTGCGGTACAAGAGTGCCCGCGGCAAGGGCGGGCTGGTGCGTGCGACCTGGGACGAAGCGATCGAGATCGTCGCGGCCGCCCATGTGCACACCATCCGCAAATACGGTCCCGACCGAGTGGCAGGGTTCTCGCCCATCCCGGCCATGTCGATGGTCTCGCACTCTTCAGGTGCCCGGTTCGTGAACCTTATCGGCGGGTCCATGCTCAGCTTCTACGACTGGTACGCCGATATGCCGGTCGCTTCCCCCCAGGTTTTCGGCGACCAGACCGACGTACCCGAATCCGGGGACTGGTGGGATGCCGGCTACTTGGTCATCTGGGGCACCAACGTCCCGGTGACGCGGACCCCCGATGCCCACTGGATGATCGAAGCCCGCTACCGGGGACAAAAAGTGGTCGTCGTTTCCCCCGACTTCGCCGACAGCACCAAATTCGCCGATGAATGGATGCCCGCCGAACCGGGAACCGACGGCGCCCTAGCGATGGCCATGGGACATGTCATCCTCAAGGAATTCCACGTGGACCGGCAGACCCCCTATTTCACCCAGTACGTGAAGAAGTACACCGACCTGCCGTTCCTGGTCACCCTCGACGAAGCGCAGGACGCCGACGGAGAACGGATGTTCACTGCCGGCAAGTTCCTGACCGCCGCCGACCTGGACGGAGAGATTGAGGCGGAAGCTGAAAACCCCGAATTCAAGACGGTCCTGGTTGATGCGGCCACCGACCGCCTCGTGGTGCCCCCGGGCACCCTCGGCCACCGCTACGGCGAAACCGGTGAGGGCAAATGGAACCTCAACCTCGGGGATATCGACCCCAAGCTGACCCTGATCGATGGTGCCGACGAAAACGTATCCATCGACATGCCACGTTTCGACGCCGGCCAGGGCAATATCGGTGTCATCCGCCGCGGCGTCCCGGCACGCCGGGTGGCCGGACGGCTGGTCACCACGGTCTTCGACCTGATGCTCGCCCAATACGGCGTGGGGCGCCCCGGGCTACCGGGGGAGTGGCCCACGGGCTACGACGACGCCGAATCGCCGAACACCCCCGCCTGGCAGGCCAATATCACCGGCGTCACGGCCGAGGCCTGCGAACGGATCGGTCGGGAATTCGCGCAGAACGCCGAGGATTCCAAGGGCCGCTCGATGATCCTGATGGGAGCCGGCACCAACCACTGGTTCCACTCCGACACCATCTACCGCACCTTCCTGACCTTGACGACCGTCACCGGTTGCCAGGGCGTGAACGGCGGCGGCTGGGCGCACTATGTCGGACAGGAAAAGGTCCGTCCACTCACCGGATACAACCAACTCGCAAACGGACTGGACTGGCTGCGTCCTCCCCGCAACATGGTGCAGACGGCCTACTGGTACCTCCACACCGACCAGTTTCGCTATGACCAGTTCGGTGCCGATGCCCTGACCGCCCAAACCGGCAAGGGGCAGCTCGCCGGAAAGACGACGGCGGACATCATCGCCCAATCGGCCCGGCTGGGGTGGATGCCTTCCTACCCCACCTTCGACCGGAACCCCTTGATCATCGGGGCCCAGGCCAGGCAGAAGGGCCAGTCGGCCAAGGACTACGTGGTTGACGAGATCAAGGCGGGACGGTTGAACTTCGCCGCCGAGGACCCCGATGCTCCGGATAACTACCCCCGGGTGCTCTCGTTGTGGCGCTCGAACCTGATCGGCTCCTCGGCCAAGGGCAACGAATACTTCCTGAACCACCTGCTGGGGGCCTCGCACACCATCAGTGCCGAGGAAACCGCAGAACGCTTCCGCCCCAAGGACGTGAAATGGCGGGAGAAGGCTCCGACGGGGAAACTCGACCTGCTCACCACGCTGGACTTCCGAATGACCAGCTCCACGCTGCACTCGGATATCGTGCTCCCGGCGGCCACCTGGTATGAGAAGTACGACCTGTCCACCACTGACATGCACCCGTTCGTGAACTCCTTCAACCCGGCCATCGCCCCGCCGTGGCAATCCCGTACGGACTGGGACGCCTGGCAGGAAATCTCCCGGGTGTTCAGCCGTCTGGCGGAACCGCACCTGGGCAAGCAGACCGACGTCGTCGCGGCGCCGCTGACCCATGACACCCCCGATGCGATGGTTTCCCCACATGGGAAGGTCAGGGACTGGAAATACGGCGAATGTGAGCCCGAGCCCGGGGTCACCATGCCCAAGATCATCGAAGTCGAACGCGACTACACGAAGATCGGCGACATGATGCGCTCGATCGGACCCCTGATGGACACGCTCGGGGCCACGACCAAGGGCATCACCTTTGACGTGAGCCGGGAAATCGAAGAACTAAAGATCAAGAACGGAACCGTGAGGGGAGGTGCGGGCCATGGGCGCCCCGACATCCTCAAGGACTACCAGGCCTGCGAGATGATCCTGACCCTCTCCGGCACCACCAACGGACATTTGGCGACCCAGGGTTTCAAAACGCTGGAGAAACGCACCGGCACCTTGCTGCACGACTTGTCCTCGGAGAACGAAGGCCACCGGGTGACGTTCGCCGATACACAAAACGGTCCGGCGCCGGTGATCACCTCACCCGAATGGTCAGGTTCTGAAACCGGCGGCCGGCGGTACTCCCCGTTTACCATCAACGTTGAACGACTCAAACCGTGGCATACCCTGACCGGCCGGATGCACTTTTATCTGGACCACGACTGGATGACCGAACTGGGTGAGGGATTGCCGATCTTCCGGCCACCGCTGGACATGACGGCGCTATTCGATGAACCGGCCATCGGTTCCACCTCCTCCAAGGGCGTGTCCGTCAGGTACCTGACCCCGCATAATAAGTGGTCCATCCACTCCGAATACCAGGACAACCTGTTCATGCTCTCGCTGTTCAGGGGTGGTCCGGGAATCTGGATGAGTCCGCTGGACGCCGAGAAGATCGGGGTCAAGGACAACGAGTGGATCGAGGCGGTCAACCGCAACGGCACGACCACGGCACGAGCCATCGTCTCGCACCGGATGCCCGAGGGCACCGTGTTCATGTATCACTCGCAGGACCGGCTGATCGATATGCCGCTCTCCGAGACCAGCGGCCAGCGCGGTGGCAACCACAACTCGCTCACCCGCCTGATGATCAAGCCCACGCACATGATCGGCGGTTACGCCCAGCAGACCTACGCCTTCAACTACATGGGGCCGACGGGAAACCAACGCGACGAAGTCACGGTCATTCGCCGCCGCAACCAGGAGGTGACGTACTAATGCGTGTCATGGCTCAAATGGCAATGGTGATGAACCTGGACAAGTGCATCGGTTGCCACACGTGTTCGGTCACGTGCAAGCAGGTCTGGACGAACCGTTCCGGTGCCGAACACATCTGGTTCAACAACGTGGAGACCCGGCCCGGTCTGGGCTATCCGCGTACCTATGAGGACCAGGAGAAGTGGAAGGGCGGCTGGACGCTGACCAAGCGTGGTCGGCTCAAGCTCAAGGCCGGTGGCCGGCTGAAGAACCTGATGACCATCTTCGCCGCACCCAATCTGCCAGGCATCAAGGACTACTACGAGCCGTGGACCTACGACTACGAGAACCTGACCACGGCTCCCGCCCAGGACCATATGCCGGTAGCCCGGCCCAAATCGTTACTCACCGGGCAGGACACCACCGTCACCTGGTCGTCCAACTGGGACGACGACCTGGCCGGGTCCGTGGAGAACACCCACCACGACCCGATCCTGCAGAAGGTCGGGGACAAGATCAAATTCGAATATGAGCAGACGTTCATGTTCTACCTGCCCCGCATCTGCGAACACTGCCTGAACCCCTCCTGTGTTTCCTCCTGCCCCACCGGCGCCATCTACAAGCGCGAAGAGGACGGCATCGTGCTGGTGGACCAGGACCGCTGCCGCGGCTGGCGGCAGTGCGTGGGCGGTTGCCCGTATAAGAAGATGTACTTCAACCACAAGACCGGCAAGGTCGAGAAGTGCACGTTCTGCTATCCGCGCATCGAGATCGGCCAACCCACGATCTGCTCGGAGACCTGCGTGGGTCGTCTGCGCTATCTCGGCCTGATGCTCTATGACGCCGACCGGGTCCTCGAGGCCGCATCCACCCCGGACGAGCACGGCCTGTATGAAGCCCAGCGCGAGGTGTTCCTGGATCCGAACGATCCCGAGGTCATGCGTGAGGCGCTCAAGGCCGGCATCCCCGAGGACTGGGTGGAAGCGGCCCAGCGGTCGCCGATCTACGCGCTGATCAACAAATACAAGGTGGCCCTGCCGCTGCACCCCGAATACCGCACCATGCCGATGGTCTGGTACATTCCGCCGCTCTCCCCGGTGGTGGATGCGGTCAGCGACACCGGCGAGGACGCCGAAAAGCAGGACAACCTGTTCGCGGCCATCGACAAGCTCCGGATTCCCATCGAGTACCTGGCCGGGCTCTTCACGGCCGGGGACACCAAGCCGGTGGATCTGGTGCTGCATAAGCTGGCGGCCATGCGCTCCTACATGCGCGATATCAATATGGGGTGGGAACCCCAGGAGTCCATTGCCGAATCGGTGGGGATGACCGGCCAGGAGGTCCAGGACATGTACCGTCTGTTGGCCATCGCCAAATATGAAGAACGCTATGTCATCCCCTCCGCCCACTACGAAGACGCCCACAAACTGGAGAACATCGCCACCGAGTGCTCGCTCGACGTCGACGGCGGTCCGGGTATGGGCGGCATGGGCGGGATGGACGGCTCCTTCGCCCAGGATCCGGATATGGGCAAGGACCCGGGCCTGGGATCCCCCGATGTGCCGGGACGTCCCGAAGGAGTGCGCATCAACCTGTTGAACTGGGACGGCCAAGGCACCCCCGAGGGGTTGTTCCCCGAATCGTCGTCGGACTCGGCGGCTTCGCCGCAGGGAGGATCCTCCTCATGACACCCCCCAAGGCCCCCGCGCTCAAATACTCCACCGAACAGCTCACCGGGATCTGGCAATCCGCGTCCATCCTGCTGGACTACCCCGATGAGGAACTGTTCTCCCGGCTGGAACTACTCAGTGAAGTGGCCGCCGGCCTGCCCACGAAGGTCGGGGCGGGATTGCAGAAGACCATCCAGCACCTGCAGCAGGGGACGTTGCGCGAGATCCAGAGCGAATATGTCGACACCTTCGACACCCGGCGTCGGGGATGCCTGTTCCTGACGTACTTCTCCAACGGGGAGACCCGGAAACGGGGTCTGGCGCTCCTGCGCATCAAGCAGGTCTATGTGAAGGCCGGACTGACCTTGACCGAGGACCAGCTCCCGGATCATCTGTGCGTGGTCCTGGAGTTCGGGGCCCTGACCGACGTCAAGGCGGGGCTGAAGATCATCTTGGACAACCGTGCGGGTCTGGAGCTGCTGCGGATCCATCTGCGCGAAGTCGAATCCCCCTGGTTCGGGGCCATCGATTCCGTCTGCGCCACCTTGCCAGCACTGAAGGGCAAGGACCATGAGGCCGTGCAACGGCTGATCGCCGAAGGCCCCGAAGAAGAGGAAGTCGGCTTGGACACCTATGGAACGCCGGATCTGGCGCCGATGCCGGGAGGCATGTAATGGACGACCCGTTGAATGTCTTTTTGTGGCTGATCTTTCCCTATATCTGTCTGACCATCTTCATCCTCGGGCACATCTGGCGGTATCGCTATGACAAGTTCGGGTGGACCTCACGGTCGAGCCAGATGTACGAGAGCAGCATCCTGCGCTGGGCGAACCCGATGTTCCACTTCGGGATCCTGGCGGTCTTCCTCGGCCACGTCATGGGTCTGGGGATCCCCCAGGCCTGGACCGATGCCGTCGGGATCTCCGAAGGGATGTACCACTTCATGGCGATCTCGGTCGGAGCCATCGCGGGGGTCTTCACGATCGTCGGATTCATCGGGCTGCTGTATCGGCGACGCTTCACCAAGGCCGTACTGGGCGCCACCACCAAGATGGACAAGACGATGTACTTCACCCTCGGGCTGGTCATCGTGGCAGGACTGGCCAATACCGTTTCGGGCGTGGCTGGAGCCTATAACTACCGCGAAGGCGTTTCCATCTGGTTCCGCAGCATCTTCTATTTCAACCCGCAGCCCGATTTGATGGTCGATGCCCCGTTCACGTTCCAGTTCCACGCCCTGATCGCCATCTTCCTCTTCGCGCTGTGGCCCTTCACCCGCCTGGTGCACGTCTTCACGGCGCCAGTGGGGTACATCTTCCGCCCCTACGTCCTCTACCGCAGCCGTGATGCCCATGCGGGATCGCGGGACGTCCGGCGCGGCTGGGAGAAGGTCGACACCATTCCCAAACGTCGTCCCGACTGATCGGAAAAGGACAACAGCAGATACTCCTCCCGGCGAGGGGGTGCCACGTGCACCCCCTCGCTGTGCTGTCCTATCGCCCCGGACCACTGTCCGGGCACCCACGTCAAGCGCACTTCCGCAGGCAAATCCCTGTTTTCATGCTCTTGAGCCTCGAGGGGCCGGCATTTCCCGCGGGAGTATTTCAGGGACGATTATAGAGTTCGGTACTTCGAACTAGATACTACGAAGCCACGTAGACAAGTGTTTCAATGAGGTGCTATTACTAGATGTAGGCCATGAGGGGTCAACTGACCACAACATCTAGATCCGCCGTCAGGGCGGGAGTCAAGGAGCCTTGCGCATGAAGACGACTGAATCGGGGCGTTTGGACGGGGCCGGGCGCACGGCGTCCACCCCGCTCGACACGGACACCTCGCCGGAGGTGGTGTATTTTTCCAGCGTCTCAGGAAACACCCGACGCTTCATTGAACGGCTGGACCTGCCCGCGGTGCGGATTCCCTTGCGCCCCCGGATCGAGGGAGAGCTGCAGGTCTCCCGCCCGTTCGTCCTGGTGGTGCCCACCTACGGGGGAGGCCACCGTTCCACGGCAGTGCCCAAACAAGTGATCGGCTTCCTCAACGATCCGGTCAACCGTGGCCTACTGCGCGGGGTGATCACCGCCGGGAACACGAACTTCGGCGAGGACTACTGCCTGGCCGGGACGGTCATTTCCGATAAATGCCAGGTGCCCGAACTGTATCGGTTCGAACTGCTGGGCACCGAACGCGATGTACACCGGGTCCGCGAGGGCCTCTCCACCTTCTGGCACGACCACCACGCCACCACACCACTCGAGGAGTACGCATGACCACCGACATCATGGAGCCCACCACCGACGGCATCGGGGCCCGCAAGGACTACCACGCGCTGAACGCGCAATTGAACCTCTTCGCCGCCGATGGTTCGATCCAACTGGGCAAGGACCATGAAGCGGTCGAGGCCTATCTCGCGGGCCACGTCGAACCGCGGATGATCCGCTTCGACGACCTGGAAGCGAAGATCGACTACCTCATCGCCAATGAGTACTACGAGGAAGCGCCGATCCGCGCCTACCCCTGGGCGTTCGTGAAGGAGCTGTATCGCAGTGCCTACGCCCATGGGTACCGCTTTTCGACCTTCCTGGGCGCCTTCAAGTTCCATGCCGGCTACAGCCTGAAGACCTTCGACGGGGACCATTACCTGGAAACCTTCGAGGACCGCGTGGTGTCCACCGCATTGTTCCTGGGCCGCGGGGACGAGGAGCTGGCCGGCAGGCTGGTTCAGGAGATGCTCAGTGGACGGTTCCAGCCGGCCACCCCGACGTTCCTGAATGCCGGAAAGACCCAGCGCGGTGAACTCGTGTCCTGCTTCCTGCTGCGCATCGAGGACAATCTCGAATCCATCGGCCGCAGCGTCAACTCCGCCTTGCAGCTCTCCAAGCGCGGCGGCGGCGTCGCACTGCTGCTGACGAACCTGCGCGAGCAGGGCGCACCGATCAAGAAGATCGAGAACCAGGCCTCCGGCGTCGTCCCGGTCATGAAGATCCTGGAGGACTCCTTCTCCTACGCCAACCAGCTCGGGGCCCGCCAAGGCGCCGGCGCCGCCTACCTGCACGTCCATCACCCCGACATCCTGGCGTTCCTGGACACCAAACGGGAGAACGCCGATGAAAAGATCCGGATCAAGACCCTCTCGCTGGGTGTGGTGATCCCCGATGTGACCTTCGAGCTGGCCAAGCGGGGGGAGGACATGCACCTGTTCTCGCCCTATGACGTCCAGCGGGAGTACGGCACGGCCCTTTCGGATCTGTCGGTGACCGAGCACTATGACGAGATGGTCGCGAACCCGCGGATCGGCAAGAAGACCCTCAGCGCCCGGGCCTTCTTCAGGACCATCGCCGAACTGCAATTCGAATCGGGCTACCCGTACGTGATGTTCGAAGACACGGTCAATGCCGCCAACCCGCTGAAGGGGTGGATCAACATGTCGAACCTGTGCTCGGAGATCCTGCAGGTGAACACCGCGTCGGACTACGACAACGCCATCGGATACCAGCAGGTCGGCCGGGACATCTCCTGCAACCTCGGATCGCTGAACATCGCCGCGGCCATGGCCTCCGGTGACCTGGCGAGCACGGTCGACACCGCGGTACGCGGGCTGACCAGTGTCTCCGAGCTTTCGGACATCGACGCGGTCCCCTCCATCGCCCACGGCAACGAGCTCTCCCATGCGATCGGCCTGGGGCAGATGAACCTGCACGGCTACCTGGCGTCCCAGCGCATCCACTACGGCAGCGAGGAGGGCGTGGATTTCACGAACATGTACTTCTACACGGTCACCTACCACGCACTGCGCGCCTCGAACCGGATCTCGATCCACCGCGGACAGGCCTTCGGGGACTTCGAGAACAGTTCCTATGCCGACGGCTCCTACTTCGAGAAATACACCGAAAGGGTCTGGGAGCCGGCCACGGCGCGGGTGCGTGAGGTCTTCCGTGAAGCCGGCGTGGACATCCCGACCCGGCAGGACTGGCAGGAACTAAGCGAATCCGTGCAGAAGCACGGGATCTACAACGCCTACCTGCAGGCGGTGCCCCCGACCGGATCGATCAGCTACATCAACAACGCCACCGCGTCGATCCACCCCATCGCCTCGAAGATCGAGATCCGCAAGGAAGGCAAGCTCGGACGCGTGTACTTCCCGGCGCCGCATATGGACAACGAGAACCTGGAGTTCTTCAAGGACTCCTACGAGATCGGCTACGAGAAGATCATCGACACCTACGCAGCGGCCACGCAACACGTGGACCAGGGACTGTCCTGCACGTTGTTCTTCCGCGACACCGCCACCACCCGCGACATCAACAAGGCGCAGATCCATGCCTGGCGCCAGGGCATCAAGACGCTCTACTACATCCGGTTGCGGCAGATGGCCCTGACCGGCACCGAAGTCGAGAACTGCGTTTCCTGCGAACTCTGACCCTCCACCCCCGACGAAGGAAGACCCCATACCCATGAGCTTGTCCCCAGAGGCCCCGGTCGCCGAGCACCTGCTGCGCGACTCAGTCACCCCTCCCTCCTACCGGATCGACCCCGCCGCCCGGTTGCGGCCGATCAACTGGAACCGCGTCACCGATGAGAAGGACCTGGAGGTCTGGAACCGTTTGACGGCCAACTTCTGGCTGCCCGAGAAGGTCCCTCTCTCCAACGACATCCCGGCCTGGCAGCGGATGTCCCAGGAGGAACGAACCCTGACCATGCGGGTCTTCACCGGGTTGACCATGCTGGACACCGTCCAGGCGACCGTCGGGGAGATCAGCCAGATCCAGGATGCGCGGACCGAACACGAAGAGGCCGTCTACACCAACATCGCCTTCATGCAGGCCGTGCACGCCCGCTCGTATTCCTCGGTCTTCTCGACGCTGACCAGCACCCGGGAAATCGATGAGGCCTACGCCTGGGCCGTGGGCAACGACCAGCTGCAGGAACGGTGCAAGAAGGTCCTGCACCACTACTACGGGGATGATCCGCTCAAACGCAAGGTCGCCTCCACGTTGCTGTCCTCGCTGCTGCTGTATGCGGGCTTCTATCTGCCCCTGCACTTCTCGGTGCACGCGACGCTGACGAACACCGCGGACATGATCCGCCTGATCCTGCGGGACAAGGCGGTGCACGGGTACTACTCCGGCTATAAGTTCCAGCGCGGGCTGGAAACCCGCAGTCGGGAGGAACAAGAAGAGATCCGCGTGTTCACGTACGAGCTGCTCGAGGAACTCTACGAGTTGGAACTGGACTACTCCGGGGCGCTCTACGAGCCGCTGGGGCTGATGGAGGACGTGGCCGTCTTCGTGCGGTACAACGCCAATAAGGCGCTCATGAACCTGGGCTATCCCGCACGGTTCCCGGCCGAGGAAACCGAGGTCAACCCGGAGATCCTGGCCGCCCTGTCCCCGGGGGCCGATGAGAACCATGACTTCTTCTCCGGCTCAGGTTCCTCCTATGTCATCGGCAAGGGGGAGGACACCACCGACTCCGACTGGGCCTTCTGAGCCAACCATCACGAAGATGCCGGCACCCCTGGAGAGATGGGGGTAGGGGGTGCCGGTCCCGCACCTCAGCGGGGACCGGGCCGCTCCTGCAGGTACTGCGCGAAGGTCTGGTCCCCGTAGGGTTCTCCGGGGACCAGGTTCGCCCCGGCGTCGAGCCCCTTGAAGATCTGGAGGAAGGGCAGGCGCACCTGGAGCGAGGGGCGTCTGCCCCCGCGGGCCGTGCGCCATTGCCGGTACAGCTCACCGATGCCCAGTCGTTCGGGGCCGCCGATGTCAGCCACCCTGCCTTGGGGGACGCCGGCAGCCCAATGCGCCAGCCGGCCGGCCACCTCGGGCACGGCGATGGTCTGGAACCGTGCGGCCGGGGCCAACACGACCGGTAGGTGGCGTTGGGCGGTGAAGAGCCCGTCGATCAATGAGTGGAACTGGGTGGCCCGTTGCACGGTGAACGGCACCCCGGAGGCCTGCACGACCCTTTCGATCGCGAGCCGCTGGTTGTAGTAGGACAGCGGGATGTCCTCGATGCCGACGATCGAGATGAGCACCAGATGTCCGATGCCGGCCCGCTGGACGGCAGCCACCAGGTTCCGGGCGAGCCTCAGATCCCGGGCACCCCCGGTATGGGCGCAATGCACAACCGTCTCCACCCCGCGCAGGGCCTCGTTGAGACCTGCTCCGGTGAACAGGTCGGCCGGGAGCAGGCCGACCCGCCCGGAACTGGAGGTCCCCACGGCCTCGTGGCCGGCGGCCTCCACCGCGGCAAACGTCGGGGCCCCGAGTTGTCCCCCGGCCCCGGTGATCAGGATCTTCATCGTGCGCCCCTTTCCGGCGGGACCAGTGCGTGCACCAGACCCGCGTTGGATCGTGGAACCAGTCTGCCCCGCCGGGCCGGCGAAGGACAGGTGGGCGCCCACCCAACTCCGGGGAAGGGGGGCGTCGGTCAGACTGGAGGCATGACCATCACGAAATCCATCGTCCTCTTCGCCCTGGCAGCCGTCGCCGAAATCGGTGGCGCCTGGCTGATCTGGCAGGCCGTACGCGAGGACCGGGCCTGGTGGCTCGCCGGCCTCGGGGTCATGGCCCTCGGTGTCTACGGGTTCGTGGCGACCTTGCAGCCCGAGGCGAACTTCGGGCGGATCCTGGCTGCTTATGGCGGAGTGTTCGTCGCCGGTTCCCTGCTCTGGGGGATGGCCTTCGACGGGTTCCGTCCCGATCGGTGGGACCTCGTGGGGGCGGCGATCTGCCTGGTGGGCGTCGCGGTCATCATGTTCGTTCCGCGCACGGGAAACTAGGAGGCCCCCGGGGCCTGGCCGAGGCCGCTCCCGACCGCCGGGAACACCGGTCCCCGGGTGACCTCCCGTGACGGCGGAAGACCGAAGGTGACACCCGAGGGGCGTGGTGGCGGGCCGGTGACCGGGGAGGGGCGCCATGTTTCGTCACGGGAGGTCACCGACCGTCAAGCCTGTCGGGGACCGAGGGACGGACGGATAGCTTCGGTCGGGAGGCCCCGATCGCGGGCTTCCGAATCGTTCCCCCCGGCGCCGCCTGGCGCCCGATCCGCAGGAGGGCCCATGAGCCAGCAGACCGTTAAACCCACCGCCGCAGCGGCAGGACAGCCCACCTTCGCCGAACCGGGGCGCCCCGCGGCGGTCATCCACCCCGTAGCCCGACTCGAAACGACCCTGCCGCAGTACCAACAGCTGGCCGCCCGTTTCCGACCGCTCTTCGCTGGGATCGCCGCGGAATCCTCTGCCCGTGAAAAGGACCACCAGCTCCCGGTGGCGCAGATCCGGGAACTGGCCGCGGCCGGGTTCGGGGCCCTGCGGGTGGCCGTGGAGGACGGCGGCTTCGGAGCCAGCCTGCCGCAACTCTTCGCCCTGTTGACCGAACTGGCGGCCGCCGACTCGAACATCCCCCAGGCCCTGCGCGCCCACTTCGCCTTCGTCGAGGACCGGATCCTGGCCGAGCCCGGTGAAGCCCGTGATCGATGGTTGCGCCGTTTCGTGCGCGGTGAACTGGTCGGCAACGCCTGGACCGAGGTCGGAGCCGTCGAAGTCGGGCAGGTCCAGACCACCGTGGACCCGGCCCCCGAGCTGGGCCCCGGCCTCTTCCGGGTCAACGGGACCAAGTACTACTCGACCGGCAGCATCTTCGCCGACTGGATCGATGTCTACTCCGAACGCACCGACACCGGCCGTCGGGTCATCGCCGCCGTCGATGCCCACCAGGCTGGGGTGCGCCACCACGATGACTGGGATGGTTTCGGCCAGCAGACCACCGGCTCGGGAACCTCGATCTTCGTCGACGCCGTCGTGCGCCAGGAGAGCCTGATCGATTTTGAAACCCGCTTCAAATACCAGACGGCGTTCTACCAGACGGTGTTGCTGGCCGTGCAGGCCGGCAGCATCCGTGCCGCCGAACGGGAGTTCGCCGCCGAGGTCCATCGCCGTACCCGCACCTTCAGCCATGCCGCTGCACCGGTCTGGCGCGAAGACCCGCAGATCCTGCAGATCGTCGGGGAGGTCTCCGCCGCAGGGTTCGCGGGGGAGTCCATCGTCGAACGGGTGGCCGCCTCCCTGCAGGAAGCCCACGATGCCGCAGCGGACCTCAGGGCCGGACGGATCGACACCGATCGCGAGGAAGAGCTGAACGACGGCGCCGAACTGGCCTCCGCACAGGGCCAGGTGGCGCTGACCCCGCTTTCGGTGGACGCCCTTTCGCACGCCTTCGACGCGCTGGCGGCCTCGGCCACCTCCACGGTGAAGAACCTGGACCGGCATTGGCGCAATGCCCGCACCGCGGGGAACCACAACCCGGCGGTCTTCAAGGCCCGCCTGATCGGGGACCTGACCGTGAACGGCACCGCCTTGCCCCGGGTGTGGGCCATCGGCAAGTCGAAGAAGCCATGATCACCACCGGATCATTGATTACGCATCATCTTTACAGCCTAATCAAGTAAGGCTAGGCTAATTCTGCTTGGTTGAAGGTGATGCCCGATGGCCGCAGACTCGTCGCAGTAGTCTGCGGCCATCGGTCTGCCAGGGGGCGCCGGTGGTGCAGGCCACCCTTCGTCCGGCATTCCGCCCCGCCACCCACCATGGGCGCCTCGAGCGATCGTCGTCCACCGGATGGTTCCGGGGGCGGCGTGGAACGGAGTTTCTTGACGTGGGCCTCGGTTTCATTACACACTGATGTGACATATCCCACGAGTCGAGGAGCGGCAATGTTCGCCACCCTGTCAGTTGCCGCCATCGTCGCGGAATCCGCCCAACGCTTCGGCGACCGCCCGGCCATGACGTTGGCGGGGGAAACCGTGAGCTATGCGCAGCTATGGGACCAGACCCGCGCCTACGCCGGTGCGCTGCGTGATCGTGGCATCGGCCCCGGCTCCCGGGTGGCCGTATTGATCCCCAACGTCATCGACTTCGCCCGCACCTACTATGCGGTGCTGGCCCTGGGCGCGACCGTCGTGCCCGTGCACGCCCTCTTGAAGCGCCACGAAATCGAATACATCCTCAACGACGCCGAGGCCTCCCTGCTGGTCTGTGCGGCCCCGCTGCTCGGTGAAGGTGCGAAGGCCGCCGCGGCATCCGACGTCGATGTGGTGACCGTTCTCGCCCCGGAAGGCGAGGGGCCGGACCGCCTCGAAGACCTCGCGGGTCAGGCAACACCCATCGACACCTACCTGCCGATGCGCCCCGACGACAACGCGACGATCCTCTACACCTCGGGCACCACCGGCAAACCCAAGGGGGCATTGGGCTGCCACTTCGCCCTCCTGGAGCAGGTCAATGTGCTGCTGACCAGCACCTTCGACTACCGCGAGGGGGACCGCGTCTTCGGCGGATTGCCGCTGTTTCACACCTTCGGACAGACCGTGGTGCTCAATGCCGGGCTCCGCGCCGGAGCGGAGATCATGCTGCTGCCCAAGTTCACCCCGGCCGCCGCCTTGGATCTGCTGCTGGACAACGACGTGGATATCTTCTGCGGGGTGCCCACCATGTACATGGGACTGCTCCAGGCTCATCGGGACCGCCCGGAGAAGCCGGCCAAACTGCGTTACGCAGTGTCCGGCGGCTCCGCGTTGTCGGTGGCAGCACTGCACAACTTCGAGGAGGCCTTCGGCGCACCGGTCCATGAGGGCTGGGGGCTGACCGAGACCTCACCGGTGGCCGCCTTCAACCACGTGGGCGACGTGCCGGTTCCCGGCAGTGTCGGCAAGGCCATCTGGGGTGTGGATATCGAGGTCGCCCGTCCCGAGGTGGCCGAATCCATCGAATTCCTGCCCCGCGGAGAGCTGGGCGAGTTCGTGGTCCGCGGACACAACCTCTTTTCCGGCTACCTCAACCGCCCCGAGGCCACCGCAGAAGCGGTCGTCGACGGCTGGTTCCGTACCGGAGACCTGGGGACCAAGGACGACGACGGCATCCTGCGGATCATGGACCGCAAGAAGGAAATGATCCTGCGCAACGGCTACAACGTGTATCCACGCGAGGTGGAGGAGTTCCTGATGGAACATCCAGACATCGACAGCGTTGCCGTCTTCGGCGTGGAGGATGCAACCCACGGCCAGGAGGTCGCGGCAGCGGTCTCGTTGGTCCCGGGTAGCAAGCTCACCGCCGACGACATCCGCGCCTACGCCAAGGACGGGGTGGCAGCCTATAAGTACCCGCGGATAGTGCAGATCGTCTCCGAGTTCCCGGTCGGACCCAGCGGCAAGATCCTCAAACGCGAACTCGTCGCCCAATACTCCAAGGAGTAAGGACGCAGCGAACGACCGGTGGGGCAGGGGTACAGCGGGTTACCTGTTCCGTCCGGGGTTTTTGGCTATCCACGCCCGACGAACCCGGGCCAGGAGGCCGGTGGCCAAGCTCATCGGCGGGGCAGCCAACCGGGCCTGGACATCCTCGAGTGCCGCGTCGCGTAGCGCCTCGGAATAGGTCGGATACGGATGGATCGTCCCGGCAACCTCCGAGGCACTCAGTCTGGAGTGCACCGCCAAGGTCAGCTCGGCCAGGGTGTCCCCGGCCCGGGGCCCCACGATGGTCCCTCCGACGAGCTTGCCCCGCCGATCCACGACGACCTGCGTATAACCCTGCGTCTGGCCGGCGGTGATGGCCCGATCGAGTTCGCCATGCCAGCTGGTATGCACCCGGTCACCGGGTTGGGACGCGGCGCCGCGTCCGACGGCTGCGACTTCGGGTGAGGTGAAGGTGACGCGGGGCACGACGGCGGGGATCCTGCGGCGCAGGCCCAGCGCCGCATTGGAGGCAGCGACGCTCCCGTGCAAGCCCGCCACGTGGGTGAAGTCCTCGTAGGCGGTGATATCGCCCGCGGCACGAATGAGCGGGTTCGAGGTGCGCAAGGTGGCATCGGTGAGAACGTGTCCGCGCGTATCCAGCTTCACGCCGATGGTTTCCAGCCCGAGTCCGGAGGTCCGGGGGCTGCGGCCGGTGGCCAGGAGCACCAGGTGGGCGACGACGTCTTCTCCGGTGTCCAAATGCAAAGTGGCATCGTCGGGACCACCGGTGGCTTCGGTGATGGCCGCCTCCTCCAGGATCCGTGTCCCGTCGTCCTGCAGGCTCCGGCGCAGGATATCCGCTGCCTCGAGGTCTTCCTTGGGCAGCAGGCGCGAGCGGACCACCAGGGTCACGGCAGATCCGAGTCGGGCGAAGGCCTGACCGATTTCACAAGCGATGGGTCCGCCTCCCACGACGACCAACCGATCCGGCAGCTCGGTGACATCCCAGATGCTGTCAGAGGTCACTGTCAGGCACGGATCGAGGCCCGGAATCAGCGGAGCGGAAGGCGCGCTGCCGGTGGCCAGTAGGGCCTGCCGAAAGCGGATGGTTCGCCCATCGACGTCGGCCCGGCCGGGACCGCGGAACACCAGTGTTCCCTGCATGACCTCGACGCCCGCGGCCCCCAATGCCTCCGGGGTATCTCCCGGTTCGATCGTGGCGATTGCCGCAGCGATCCGTTCGCGCGCCGTGCCGAATTCCAGGCGCTGCCCGCCCGAGCGGTGGCCCTGCACCGATTCCTCGGCAGAGGAAAGCAAGGTCTTCGAGGGGACACATCCGGTGTACAGGCAGTCTCCTCCGGGACGCGCACGCTCCACGAGGAGCGTTTTGACGCCGAAACCGGCAGCGGTCTTCGCGCCGACGATCCCCGCCGAGCCTCCACCAACCACCAGGAACTCGATGGTTCGATCCTTGGGTGACATATCCAGATTTTCGAAGCGTTCCATGATTGGAATAGTACGGCCGCCGGTGCCTGAACCAGCAGGAATCCGGTAGCGGGCCTGCAGCATGACGTTGTGTAGTCCAGTTCACTGAACACCACGGTCCGCGGCGTCTAGCGTGAGGCAATCGAGGACGCACCAACGACTCCGAGAATGGATGGACCCCATGCGGGCAACAGCGCCAGAACGTCAGGGCAGAGCCTCAGCGCCTTGCGGGCGCCTCCTGCTGACTGACACCGCGGGGCAATCCCCGGACGCTGACATCAACCCCCGCGTTGCCGGGCGTTCGTTCGAGGTGCGACCATGACCGATAACTGCTCGCTCGAAATGACGGCAGCCGTTCCGGGCGATCTGCGCCCGTGGGCACCACGCCAACGAGAGGCCGAACCACTAGTGCCCGAGCTCTACGAACACTTCAGTTGCCTGCGCGAGGTCGATCTCTTCGCCGACCTTTCGGCCGCTGAAATTGCTGCCATGGACCGCATGCTTCCCCCACGGACCTATGATCGGGGCACAGTGCTGTTCAGCCCCGGTGAACCGGCGATGGAGCTCTTCGTGCTCAAATCCGGTCGGGTGAGGATCTTCCGCGTCGCCGAGGACGGCAAGGCGCTGACGATGGCCATCCTGGAACCAGGCGCGGTGTTCGGTGAAATGCTGCTGGTGGGCCAGCGCATGTATGACAACTACGCGGAAGCAATCGAGACCTCGAAGGTCTGCACGCTCAGCGTCGGCCAGGTCGAGGGACAACTGCTGGCTGACCCCCGCATCGCCGTCCGCGTATCACGTTTGCTCGGCGAACAGGTGGCCAGACTGGAGCAACGGCTCACCGATCTGGCACTGCTGCCGCTCTCGGCACAAGTGGCCTCCACGCTGCTCAAACTCGACGACGCCACCGGGCCACCGCGTTTCGGCCAGCACCGGACCATTCGTTTGACACACGAACAACTGGCTGGATTGCTCGGTGCCTCCCGGGAGGCGACCAGCAAGATCATGTCCGAATTCGCCGCCGGCGGGATTCTGCGCCAGGGACGGGGGCGGCTGAGCCTTCTTGACCGACCCCGGCTGGACCGTGCCGCCCGCGGCGTGATGTAGACGCCGGACCGCAAGCCCGCCCACCGTGCCCCATCCGAAAAGGACAGCTGCTCCGAATGAAAGACATGAGCTCCTGGAGCCGCCGAAAGTTTCTGGCCGCCGCCGTTATGACCGGTACCGTCGCCGGGCTCTCGGCCTGCTCTGGCGCCGCTCCCACGGCCCGGACGTTCGACGATTGGGCCCAGGTCAGTGACCAGGCACGTGGCCAGACCGTGAAGTTGTGGATGTACGGCGGTGATCAGCAGGGCAACACCTACATCGACCAGCATCTGGTCCCAGCGGCCGCCGAAGTCGGCGTGAAGCTCGAGCGGGTACCGGTGGCGGACACCAAGGACGCCATGAACCGGGTGCTCAGCGAGGTCCAGGCTGGTACCACTGACGGGGCCGTTGACCTGGTGTGGGTCAATGGCGATAACTTCGGCACCGGCAAACAGGCAGGGGCTTGGGCCTGCGGGTGGACCTCGCTGCTGCCGAACATGGCACTGACGGCGCCCCAGGACCCGCTGCTGACGAACGATTTCGGCACCCCGGTCGAAGACTGCGAGGCACCGTGGAACAAGGCCCAGTTCACGGTGGTCTACAACGCGGCCACCGTCGAGCGCCCGCCGGGATCCATCGCAGAGCTGTTGCAATGGGCGCGAAAGAACCCCGGACGATTCACGTATCCGGCACCTCCCGATTTCACCGGATCGGTCTTCACCCGCCAGGTCCTCAACTCGGTCTCCGGAGGATATGAGAACGTGCCCCTGGCCTTCGACCGCTCCGCCTATGAGGACCTCACTCCCGCGCTCTTCGACGCGATGTCGGAAGTGGCCCCCGCGTTATGGCGCGAGGGACGGACCTACCCCAAAAGCGGGGAGGAACTCAATGCGCTCTTCGCCGACGGACAAGTCGACTTCACCATGACCTACGGCCCCGCAACGCTGACGAAGCTGGTCAAGGACGGTACCTACCCGCCGCAAACCACGGTGTTGGAACTCGACGGCGGCACCCTGGGCAACGCCAGCTTCCTGGCCGTCCCCGCCACCTCGGGGAACCAGGCAGGCGCCATGGTGGTCGCCAATATCGCCCTCTCGGCCGAGCAACAGGCCACCAAGGCGGACCCGCGCATCTGGGGCCAGTTCCCCGTCGTCTCCGCGGAGAGGTTGGACCATCGGCAGCAGCAGCTCTTCGAGGCGCTGCCCACCTCGAGTGTGGTTCCTGCCTACGAGGTCCTCTCCCGCAAGGCCAACCCCGAATTATCTGCCGAGTGGGTCAGCGAACTTGACCAGGGATGGCGCCGGGAGCTGCTCGGTGGGAAATAGAAAGGCGACCCTGCTGGTGCTTCCGGCAACGGTGATCAGCTTCTTCGTCGTGGTCGGCGGTCTACTGGCGGCCCTGATGCAAAGCCTGGGCTTGCTGCCCTTTGCGGGGCCGCCCACGCTGAACTCCAGCGCCTATCTCACGGTGGCCCCCGACCTGCCATCGGCCGTCGCACTGTCCTTCGGCATCGCCGCAGCTTCGACACTGATCGCCGTGATCTTCGGTTTCGTCACGGCCATGTTGGTGATGCGCGGACGTTTCGGCGGGCGCCTGATCGCCATGGTCTCGACCTGGAGCATCCCGTTTCCGCATCTGGTCGGTGCCGCCTCAATGGGGCTGCTGCTCGGGGATGCGGGCTTCCTCGCCCGGATCTTCGGCGCCGACTCCTGGCCCGAACTGGTGGGCGGGCCCGCCTGGATCGCGGTCATCGCGGCCTATAGCTGGAAGGAATCGGCGTTCGTCGCCCTCGTCGTGACCGGTGTCCTCCTGACCCGGGCCACCGCCTACGACGAAACGGCCGCGCTCTTGGGCGCCGGCCGATTGCGGCGCCTGCGCCATGTCCTGGTCCCGCTGAGCCTGCCCGCCCTGGGAGTTTCGGCAACGATCGTCTTCGTCTACGTTTTCGGATCCTATGAAGTGGCTTGGCTGCTGGGCCGGCCCTACCCCGAACCGCTACCGGTCATGGCCCTGCGGCTCTTCAGCTCGGCCTCATTGTCCTCACGTCCCGAAGCGGCGGCACTGGCCGTGGTCACGACCATCGTCGCCCTGGGAGCCGCGGGCCTCGCCGCGCTGGCGCTGCGCCGGGTGCCGCTATGGCAGTGATCCTCCCCGCCCCCGCCGAGTCCCGGAAGGAGGCGACGCGCAACGGCCTATTCGCTTCACGACGGCTCGGGCGTTGGGGAAGGTGGCTGCTGGTGCTGGCCATGACCGTCTGGTTCCTGGCCCCCCTGCTGCCCTTGGCTCTGTGGTTCTTCGCCGAGCGCTGGTCCTTTCCGGGCATCCTGCCCCAGGAATGGGGGACCGGGGCAGTACAGGAGGCCCTGGCGCAGGGGGCGGTGCCCGCCTTTGGGCGTTCCTTGGGCGTGGCGCTGGCGGTCATGGCGGTGGCCACCCCGATGGGCCTGCTGGCGGCGCGGGCCTTCGCGTTCCACCGTCCGCACGGCGCAGGGTTCCTCAGTGCCCTGGTGTTCGCGCCGTTGGCCCTGCCACCCTTTGCCGCCGCCTTCGGGCTGAACGTGCTGTTCCTACGCTTGCATCTTCCGCCGATGTTCGGCATCGTTCTGGTTCTTGCCGTTTATGCCTTGCCCTATACGACGTTCACCCTGCGGGTGGCCTACGGCGCCTATGAGTGCGGCTTCGAGGATGAAGCACGTATGCTCGGCGCCTCCCGGTGGCGCGTGCTGAGCCGGGTGCACCTGCCATTACTGGCTCCCGCCCTCATGCGTGCTGCCTTTCTGGCCTTCCTGGTGGGGTGGAGCGATTATGTGGTCACCTTGCTGGTGGGCGGCGGCACGCTGGTGACCGTCCCCCTGCTGGTGGCCTCGGCCGCTGCCGGAACCGGCAATGATGCGATGCTCTCGGTGCTGTCGGTCACCGCCGTCCTGCCTCCGCTGGTCCTGTTGCTGGGAGCGGCAATCCACACCCGTCGACGTCTGGGAGTCCGCTCATGAGTGCAACACTGGTCATCGAAGACCTGATCACCACCTTTCCCGGTACCGTCCGCCCGGCCTTGGCAGGCATCAGCCTGGAGGTCCGTGCTGGTTCCTGCACAGCGGTCTTGGGCCCCTCGGGGTCGGGTAAGAGCACGTTGCTGCGCTCGGTGGCCGGACTTGAGGTCCCCGATGCCGGCCGGGTCGTGCTCGGGGGCACGGACCTCGCCCCGATCCGGCCCGAACAGCGCGGCATTTCCCTGGTGTCCCAACGCCCGTTGCTCTTTCCCCATTTGAACGTCCTGGACAACGTTGCCTTCGCCGCACGGGTGCGCGGTGTCCCCCGCCGAGAGGCCCGCCGCGACGCCGCGGACTTCCTGGACGTCGTCCAGCTCGGTGACTTGGGAAATCGGCGTGCCACCGAGCTCTCCGGGGGACAACAACAGCGGGTGGCCCTGGCCCGCGCCCTGGCCGCTCGGCCGGGCCTGCTCCTCCTCGATGAGCCCTTCAGCGCTCCGGACCCCGGGCTGCGGACCAGCATGCACGATTTGCTGGCCGAGGTGCGTCGCCAACTTTCCCCGACCCTGCTGCTGGTCACCCACGACCGAGACGAGGCCGTTGCCGTCGCCGAACGCGTTGCCCTGCTCGGGAACGGGTGCCTCTTGCAACATGCCGCCGTCCAGGAGATCTACACCCGTCCGGTATCCCTCGAGGTCAACCGGCTGATGGGTGGCCTCAACGAGGTCCCGGGCACGGTCCGCGGCGGTCGGCATGAATCGGAGCTGGGAAGCTTGGCGTTGCCGGAGGACGCTGCCGGTGCCTCCGGGCCGGGAACCCTGATTTTTCGGCAGGAAAGCATCATGGTCAGTGGCGTCGACGGCCCCGGAATACCGGCGATCGTCAGTGCCGTGAAGCCACAGGGGGCCAGACGGATACTCACCGTGCAGGTCGGCGGACAGCTGCTCCACGCCGAAGCCCCCTGGGCGCTGCCGGTGGCGCAGGGGACGCCGGTGCGGTTGCAGATTCCGCGTTCGGCGCTCTGGGTCCTACCCGAGGAACCGACCGCGACGACCACGGGTTCCACTCCCAACGCAACGGGCGACGCCATCGATCAGCTGGTCACCGACCATGTCTAGGCGCGGCGGACCACCGACGCCCTCAGCGCGATACCAGCGCCCGTGGAAGATCCGTCAGCCGGGTGATGGTCAGCTCCGGGGCAATAAAATGTCCGGGGTAGCTGGTGCCGTCCCGATTGAGCCAGGCGGTGCGCAGGCCGGCCCGCGCCGCGCCATGGACGTCCCAGGGATGCACCGCCACCAGCAGCAGGTCCGCCGGATCCGCGGCACAGGCGGAAGCGGCATAAGCGTATGCTGCCGCAGCGGGCTTCCACGCCGGGGCCTGGGCGACCGAGAGCACAAGGTCGAAATACCCGCGCAGGCCGGCGGCCGAGATCATCGATTCGGCCAGGGTGGCGGCGCCGTTGCTGAGCGTGACCAGGCGATGGCCGGCCTCATGCAGAGCTTTCACCCCGTCGGCGACATCCGCGTGCAACCCGAGACCGGAGAGGGTCTCCATGATGGTCTCCACGGCCACCGCCGTGGGACAGGAGAGATCAAGACGGTCGAACAGTGCGTGCAGGTTTCCGCGTCCCAGGACGGCGAAATCGGCGTTGTCGCCGGCGGCGGCCAGCGCGAAACCATCCCGCAGCAGCCGGGCGAACCACTGATCGGCCAGCGCGGCGGGGGCTCCGAGCTGCTCGAAGCTCCACCCCAGCACCGACATATCGGACAGGGTCTCGTTCACATCGAAAACGATGACGGGCAAACGGTCGTTCATGGTTCCTCCGACTGGGTTCTTGAGGGGATGCGGTTAGCTGGTGCCCTGATCCGTGGTGCCGGTCAGGCCCTGGAGTTCATCCAGCCGGACGAGCTTGATCTCACGGATCAGACGCAAGGTGGGTTTGAGTGCGAAGCACACGGAACCGACGAGGAAAAGCCAGGTGGCCAGGATCGTCGTCGACTCCCGGAAGAAGAAGATGCTGCCGACGATGAACAAGACCGCTGCCAGGAAATCGACGGTCGTGTAGGCGATTTCGAAGCGGGCGGAGAGTCGGCTGTGTTGGCCGCTTCGATGCTGGTGGTCGGTGGTGAAGAGCACGACAATCTCCTGATTCTCGGTGGGGTCCGGCCCGGCGGGCCGGCTGTGGACCATTATCCTCCCGGGGCGTGGATTGCCGAGGGGCCCCTGGCCGAGCGGTGCAAGGCATGAACGGTCGGCGTCGTGCCCTGGTCCGGTTGACAGTACTGGTGGTTTTGCTGGCGATCCTGTCCGTGCTGGTCCTGCGCCTTCCCCTGCCGGGGGTGGAGGAGCTGCGGACCTCGTTGCGCGGGACCGGGGGGTGGGGAATGAGCGTGTTCGTGCTCGGGTATGCGGCACTGACCTTGTCGCCGGTGCCCAAAAGTGTTCTCTCGGTGGCCGCGGGCCTGGTCTTTGGTTTCTGGGCGGGAATCGGCTTGGTCTATGGCGGGGCGATGCTGGGTGCCGCGGGCGCTTTCTGGCTGGGCCGCTGGCTGGGCCGGGACGCCGTGGAAAAGTTCACCGGAACCCGGGTCCGCCGCGTTGATGATGCCCTCAGGCGCCGGGGCACGCTGTCGGTGATCGGCCTCCGGCTGGTCCCGGTGCTGCCGTTCACGGCCATCAACTATGCGGCGGGCCTGACCTCGATCAGCTGGGGATCGTATTTCTTGGGGACGGCGTTGGGCATCCTGCCCGGAACCGCCGCGTACGTCACGCTGGGCGCCTATGGCACCGACCCCGGATGGCAATTGGAGCTGGCCGCGGCGGTCCTGGGCGTCCTGATCCTGGGTGGGGTCCTGTTCGCGGCTTGGAAGCACCGGAAGGAACGGAAACCTCATGTTTGACGCACGACTACGCCAGTTCAGTGCCGGTCTCGCGGACCGGACAGCACGGCGGCTGGACGTCCCTTGGATCACCCCGGACCGGCTGACCGGCCTGAACCTGGTCCTCGGCTTGGCCTCGGCCGGGTTCGCTGCGGCTCAATGGTGGACTCCAGCACTCCTGGCCTGGCTCCTGTGCCGGCTGGCCGACGGGCTGGACGGACCGCTGGCACGGATTCGTCGCGCGCGGACCGGTGCCGAAGACACCGGGCAGGGCGGCTTTTGGGATATCTGTGCCGACTTCGTGGTCTACGGGGCCACCGTCATCGGCGTCGGATGGGGTGCCACGGAGGCCTTCGGCGCCCCCTGGTTGCCCTTCCTGCTGGTGGTCTTCGCCTACTACATCAACGGCACCGCCTTCCTGGCCTTCTCCTCGATTGCCGAGAAGACCGGCCGGCGCATTGACGATGGCCGCTCCTTGTCCTTTATCTCGGGGTTAACAGAAGGGACGGAAACCATCGTGGTGCATGTGTTGTGGCTGGTCTTCCCGATGGTGGCGTGGCAGATCGCCGCGGTGTGGGCTGGCCTGGTCTGCCTCAGTGCCACGGAACGAATCATCCGTGGTTACCGTTCGCTGGGGTGACTCCTGTTCCCGGTCGGCAGGGGAATCCTTCCGGCGCGGATCTGTAGATGGCCCCCACGGGCCTGGTCGGGGACGACGTCGGTGCATTGCTCCTCCACGGCGGTCCAGGGGTGGGCGGTGATATCGGAACCACCGAGCCGGCAGGCGGCCTCCGCCAGCCAGCCCAGCGCACGGGCCGCCCCGAGAGGGCGCTGCATATCAACGACGCAGATGGTCCCGCCGGGTACCAACGTCGAGCACACGTGGTCGAAGGCCGTCTGCCAGTGAGGCATCAGCGATAAGGAATAGGTGGCCAGGGCCTTCGCCGAATGCGGGCGGGCCCCCTGGTGGCGCAGCGTTGAGGACAGCTCGGCGGCGGTCATGGTTTGGGCATCGGCCTGGATCAGCGCCACGTTGGTCCACCCCCGGGCTTGCACTCTGCGACGTGCCTGCCGGAGCATCGCCGCGCTGCTGTCGATGCCCACGATGCGTCCGGTCTTCCCGATCCCGGCCTGCAATGAGGCGAAGTTCAATCCGGTGCCGCAACCGATATCGAGGATCTGATCGCCCGGTGCCGGTTGCAGGGCGCGGATTCCGCGGACCCGACCGGCCCGGTAGACCGGCCATTCCCCGGAGAGGGCGTCGTAGAACGGGGCGAACCTGGTGTATTTGTCCGGCATATCAGCTCGTCGCGTCGGGGGATGCGGGCGACGGGTGGCCAGCCCACCCGGAGGGGGCAGGGGCAATGCTCGAAGACCAGGGAGAGGATCCACGAGACCTCGGTCCCCGTCGCGGGGCAGTCCCGACGCATCCTGCGCCAGGCATCCAGGTAGACATCGTGAAGAACTGATTGGGCCCGCAGCGGATCACCGAGGATATGGCAGGCCAAGCCGTAGGCCCGCCGGCACGTCAGTTCATAGAAGGCCTCCATCGCCCCGGTGTCGCCGTTGGCCAACCGCCGAACCAGATCGGTCTCCGTCGTTCCCTCTGCAGGGGAAGGAATCCGGTCTTGAGGAGCATCAGGCATCGAAGCCACCATGAGCAGGGCCCCCTGACGTGAATATGTCCTGCACGCTTCCCCCCGGATGATGACTACCTGTGCTCCACACTAACGCCAGTCGTAAGATTTTCTAGTAACTTTTCAGAAAAGAAGTAGGTTGATTTCCTGGACCGCCGATGCTGCCCGGCTGCCGGCGGGAGGCGATAGCATCAGAACCATGGAAAATCCCAGCGCAGTTCTTCGTGGCATCCGTGAGGTCGTCATCGAGGACCGGCCGGTTCCGGCCCCGGACCATGGCCAGGTCCTGGTCGCGGTGAAGGCCACCGGCATCTGCGGCTCGGATATCCACTATTACGAGCAGGGCCGGATCGGGGATTTCGTGTTGGAGGCCCCGATGGTGATCGGTCATGAGTCGGCGGGCCTCATCACTGCCGTCGGCTCGGGGGTCGATCCGTCGAGGGTGGGCGAGCAGGTCGCCTTGGAGCCCGGGGTGCCCTGCCGGCGCTGTCTCCAGTGCCGGTCTGGACGCTATAACCTGTGCCCCGAGGTCGTCTTCTTCGCGACCCCACCGGTGGACGGTTCCATTTCCAGGTACGTGGTGATCGACGCCGATTTCGCCCACCGGGCTCCGGGGGAAATCTCTCTCGAGCAGGCGGCCCTGGCAGAGCCCGTCTCGGTGGGGGTGTGGGCTGCCCGCAAGGCCTCCATCACCGCGGGGGATCGGGTGCTGGTCGCCGGGGCGGGACCGATCGGCCTGCTCGCGGCGCAGGTCGCCCGCGCCCAGGGAGCGGATGGGGTGACCGTGACGGACGTGAACGAGTATCGACTGTCGGTGGCCAGAGCGATGGGGTTGGAGGCGGTACGGGCCGGGGAGGAACTGCCCGGGGACTTCACCGTTCTGCTGGAATGCTCCGGCGCTGGAGCCGCACTGGATCACGGACTCCGCGCGCTGGCTCCCGCCGGACGGGCCGTGCTGGTCGGGATGGGTACCGACGAGGTTTCCGTGAGTGTGCCGCTCATCCAGGGCCGGGAGCTGACCATCAGCGGGGTCTTCAGGTATGCGAACACCTATCCGACGGCTTTGGGTCTCATCGCCTCCGGTGCCGTCGATGTGGAGGCCGTGATCACCCACCGTTTCGCTCTGGAGGAGACGGAATTCGCGCTGACGTTGGCCGCGCGGGAATCGGATTCCCTCAAGGCAGTGGTGTTGAACTAGCGACTTCCAGGGACGCTGGGCCACAAGAGGCCAGCCGCCACCCCGTGTCGGGGCGTGGCTGGCGTCGTGATCCGTTGACCTGATCCGGCTAGTCTGCGGCGGGCAGGACGAAGGCCGAGTCGACCGTGATGGTGACCTGATCTCCGACCAGGACTCCACCGGCCTCGAGTGCTGCGTTCCAGGTGATGCCGAAGGCCTTGCGGGAGATCTGGGTGGTGGCCGAGAAGCCGGCCCGGGTGGTGCCGAAGGGGTCGACGGCGACTCCGCCGAATTCGACCTCGAGCTCGACGGGCAAGGTCGTCTCCTTGATGGTCAATTCACCGGAGAGGGTGAATTCCTCCGTGGAGCCCTGCGCGCCGGTGGAAACGAACCTCATCTCGGGGAACTCCTCGACGTCGAAGAAGTCAGCGCCTTTGACGTGTCCATCGCGATTGGGGTCCTTGGAATCGAAGGAGTCGGTCTTGATGGAGGCCCTCACGGTGGAGGACGCGAGGGAATCGTGGACTTCCAAGGTGGCGTCGGCGTCGGTGAAAGACCCGCGCACCTTGCTGATGCCGGCATGCCGAACACTGAATCCGATGTCCGTGTGCGCGGTGTCGAGCTGCCAGATGCCGGGGGTCAAGGTTGCTGCCATGTCTGTCTCCTGAGGGGTGTCGATCAAGCAAGTTTTGTATGCGTATGCATCTATCGTGAACGCATATAGTTGATGCGTCAAGTTAATATTTGTTTGATTCCCCAGGTCGGCCTCCGGAAGCGTGTCCGACGGGCGGCAGGGCAAAAACCTACCCGGTGGTAAGGTCGGAGGATTCACGGTGCGGATTCCACGCACCCACCGTCCGTAAGGACCGCAGCGGAACTTCAGCGCGGCAGGCGGGACAGAAGACGACTGAAGCCGTGCGTCGAGGTGTACTACCGGTTACTCCGGGACTCCGTGCGGCCCAGCTGATGCAGGGGCCGAAGAGGCCGGAAGGATGGATTTTCGTGGCACAACGCGTGGCAATTATTGGGGCCGGACCCAGCGGCATGGCACAACTGCGAGCCTTCGAGGCAGCACGACAGGCCGGCAAGGACGTCCCGGAGGTCGTCTGCTACGAAAAGCAGGACGACTGGGGCGGGCAATGGAACTACAACTGGCGCACCGGGATCGATGAGTTCGGCGAGCCGGTGCACTCGAGCATGTATCGCAACCTCTGGTCCAATGGCCCCAAGGAAGCACTGGAATTCAGCGACTACAGCTTCGACGAACATTTCGGCCGCCCGATTTCCTCCTACCCACCACGACCGGTGCTGTGGGACTACATCGACGGGCGGATGGCCCAGTCCGGGCTCAAGGAGCAGGTCCACTTCTGCCATGCGGTGCGGTGGGTCCACTTTAGCGAGCAATCGCAGAAGTTCACGGTGGTCGTGGATGACCTGTCCGCAGGCACCAGCAAGACCGAGGAATTCGACCACGTCGTCGTCGGTTCCGGACACTTCAGTTTCCCCAACGTCCCCGACTTCGCAGGCATCGAGACCTTCCACGGGACCTTGCACCACGCCCACGACTTCCGCGGTGCCGAGAAGCTGGCCGATCAGGACGTCCTGCTGATCGGCGCCAGCTATTCAGCCGAGGACATCGGCGTCCAGGCCTTCAAGATGGGTGCACGTTCGGTGACGCTGAGCTACCGCAGCGGCCCCATGGGCTACGACTGGCCCACCGGGATGCAGGAAGTACCGCTGATCGATCGGTTCGAGGGCCAGATCGTCCACTTCGTCGACGGCACCTCCCGCCACGTTGACGCAGTGATCCTGTGCACCGGCTATCTGCATAAGTACCCGTTCCTTCCTGCCGACGTGGCGCTGAATTCGCCCAATAACGTCTACCCGGACGGCCTGTACCGCGGCGTCGTCTCCGACGTCAACGAGAAGCTCTTCTACCTCGGTGCCCAGGACCAGTGGTTCACCTTCAACATGTTCGACGCCCAAGCCTGGTATGTGCGTGATGTGATCCTCGGGCAAACCCAGCTGCCCTCGGCCCAGGAGCGCACCGAGCATATGCGCCGCTGGCGTGAGAGCTTCCTGGCCATCGACGGCGATGCCGATGAAGTACGGTTCCAGGCCGACTACATCCGTGACCTGCTCGAGGCCACCGACTACCCGCCCTTCGACGTCGATGAGGTCGTGGAGATCTTCCTGGCCTGGAAGGAAGATAAGCAGAAGAACATCCTGACCTACCGGGATAAGACCTACAGATCGGTGAAGACCGGAACGATGGCGGCCACGCACCATACCCCGTGGCTGCGCGAGTTGGATGACAGTCTGGAACGCTACCTTTCGACCCCTGAAGTCGACCCCCTGGAGGAGATGGTGGACGGTGACGTCCAGGAGGCGGGCCGGTAGTCTTTCCGCTGCGGGTCGGGGAACACTGCGCTGGCGTCCAACACCGGAACCCGGAAAGACAAGACACCGGCGCTGTTCCACGGCAAAGTGGGAGGTCAGTGACCACCACGCGCCGTCCCCCGGGCGGCGCACGCAGCATAGGAGCAGCCCATGAGCACGCAGCCGGCCACCGCGACAATGACCTACCAGGATCTGTTGGCCCGGATCGTCGGATCGGGGGAGGGCCGCGCCATCAGCGACCCGGCCACCGGAGAACTCATCGGGCAGACCCCCGTGCAGACCGCCGCCGACCTGGATGCGGCCGTCTCCGTCGCCAGGTCGGCGCAACCGGGGTGGGGCGCGCGCTCCCACGCCGAGCGCAGCGAGTACCTCAACGCGGCGGCCGACGCGGTGGAGGCCTCCGCCGAGGCGTTGGCCGAACTACTCTCCCGCGAACAGGGCAAGCCGCTGAACGGGCCCAACGCCCGCTTCGAAGTGGGGGCGTGTTCGGCCTGGCTGCGGGCCGCAGCCGCTTTCGAACTCGAACCCGAGGTCGTGGTGGACGACGGGGAAACCCATGCCGTGGTGCACTACCGTCCACTGGGGGTCGTGGGGGCCATCGGCCCGTGGAACTGGCCGATGATGATCTCCGTCTGGCAGATCGCCCCGTCATTGCGCATGGGCAACACCGTGGTCCTCAAGCCCAGCGAATACACCCCGCTGTCGGTATTGGCCCTGGCAGCGGTGATGAACCAGGCACTGCCGGAGGGGTTGCTACAGGTGGTCCCCGGCGGCCGCGACGTCGGTGAGGCACTATCCGCCCACAAGGACGTCGACAAGATCATGTTCACCGGATCCACCGCCACGGGCAAGGCGATCATTCGTTCCTCCGCCGACACCGTGAAACGCCTGACCCTGGAACTCGGCGGCAACGACGCGGGGATCGTGCTCGACGACGTCGACCCCCAAGCCATTGCCGAGGACCTCTTCTGGGGGGCCTTCATCAATACCGGGCAAACCTGCGCAGCCATGAAACGGCTCTACGTCCCGGACGCCATCTACGACCAGGTCTGCGATGCCTTGGTCGAGGTGGCGGGGAAGATGCCCATGGGTATCGGGCTGGACGAGGGGAACGTGCTGGGCCCGCTGCAGAACCAGGCCCAATACGACATCGTTGCGAAGCTCGTCGAGGACGCCAGGGCCTCGGGGGCCCGGATGCTCATGGGAGGGAACCCGGAGTCCGGCCAGCCCGGGTATTTCTACCCGACGACCCTGGTCGCCGACATCGACAATGCCAACCCGCTGGTGGCCGAGGAACAGTTCGGTCCTGCCCTGCCGATCATCCGCTACTCGACGATCGACGAAGCCGTGCAGATGGCCAATGGCTTGGACGTGGGCCTCGGTGCCTCCGTCTGGTCGGCCGACCCGGCACGGGCCCGTGAGGTTGCCGCCCGCATCGAAGCCGGCACCGTGTGGATCAACAAGCACGGGGCCGTGGACCCGCGGGTCCCCTTTGGCGGGGTCAAGCAGTCCGGCTACGGACTCGAATTCGGCGTCGCCGGACTCAAGGCCCTGGGCGTCCCGCAGGTCATCGCCGGCTGACCGGCCGAGACCGCGCCCCCACATCGACAACGCCTGGTTGATCGCATCGCGCGTGCCACGGAGAGGAACACATGGAAGACCAGCAATTCGACCACCTTGTCATCGGCGCGGGCTCCGCCGGCAACGTCATCGCCAGACGCCTGCTTGACGCGGGAAAACGGGTCGCCGTGATCGAAGCAGGGGAACAGGACACCAACCCCGACATCGCCAATGTCTGCACGCTCGGTGCCCTCTGGCATAGCGAACAGGATTGGGATTACTACAGCACTGCGCAGGACGGGGCAGCAGGGCGTAGCCTGCACCTGCCGCGGGGCAAGGTCATGGGCGGCTCCCATGCGCTGAACGCCACGATCTGGGTCCGAGGCGCCCGCCAGGACTACGACACCTGGGCCTACCTCGGGTGCCCGGGCTGGTCCTGGAAGGACGTTCTTCCGCTGTTCAAGAAGATCGAAAACTACGATGGCGGGGCCTCGGAGACACGCGGTGGTGACGGGCTGCTGGACGTGAGCACCGGTTACGAGCACAATCCGATCCAGGACTCGATGCTCGAGGCCGCCGTCGAAGCCGGTTTCGAGCTCAACGATGACTACAACTCGGGGAACCCCGAGGGCGTTTCCCGGATGCAGCTCAATGTCCGGGACGGGCAGAGATTCAATACCTGGCACGCCTATCTCAAGCCCGTGGCCGACCACCCGAATCTCACCCTGCTCACCGGGACCCGGGCCCACCGGTTGCTCATCGAAGACGGCACCGTCCTCGGGGTGGAGGTGGAGGATAGCGGTGGCCAGCGGGTGTTGCGCGCGGCGGAGACCATTCTTGCGGCCGGAGTCATCAATTCCCCCGAGCTGCTGCTGCGCTCGGGGATCGGCCCGGCGGATGAACTGGCAGAAGTCGGCATCGACGTCGTCCACGACCTTCCCGGAGTGGGTAAAAACCTCCAAGACCACCTGCTGTCACCCGTGATCTTCTCGAGCGACCGCCCGGTGCCGGAACTGACCGCCGCCCCCGCGGAGGTGCACCTCTTCGCCAAGAGCCGCCCGGACCTGGAAGTCCCTGATACCCAACCGATCTTCTTCTCCGTGCCGATGTACTCGCAGGACTATGCGGGAGGGGAGATGACCGGTGCCGACGGGGGATTCTCGATGCTTGGCGGTCTGGTCCGTCCGCACAGCCGGGGAGAGGTCCGTCTGACCGGGCCGGAAGCATCGGATCCGGTCAGCATCGACCTGCGGGCACTCTCCGAACGAGCCGATGTCGATGCCCTCGTGGCCTCGGTGGTCCACTGTCGGAGGATCGGTCGCACGGAGGCCTTGGCTGCCTGGGGTGCCACCGAGGTCTACCCGGGACCTCAGGTCGCCGACGAGGACCTGGAGCAGTACGTACGCGACTCGGTGGTGACCTATCACCACCAGGTCGGCACCTGCCGCATGGGTTTGGACGCCGAGGCCGTCGTGGATCCGCGCACCCTGAAGGTCCGCGGTCTCGACGGCGTGCGCATCGCCGATGCCTCGGTCATGCCATTGGTTCCCACCGGCAACACCAACGCACCCTCGGTGATGATCGGTGAACGGGCGGCGCTGATGTTGCTCCAGGAGTGAGTCCACGCCGGACGGCGGCGGGCTGGAACGCCGGCCGTGATCAGCTTCGCCGTCGGCGTGAGGTCCAGGCCAGGTAGCCGCCCAGGGCGCCTACCCCACCCACGCCGGCGGTGAAGAGGGCCTGGGGCCAGCGATGCCAACGCGTCGGCTGGCTGCCCACCAGCCCGCCGACCGCCGTGATGAGTGCGGCGGTGACCAGCCCGGCCACGATCCGGTTGCCGGTATGGTCCAACCGGTCCATGAGCTCGTCGAGTTCCTCGGTGCGGATGCGTACGTCCACGCCTCCGCTTTCCAGGATTTCGGTGGCCCGGCGAATCAGTTCCGGCGCTTCCGACCCGAGGTTCAGTGCCTCCGAGGCGATCAGCTTGAGCTGTTCGGCGATGGCGGAGGGGGAGACCGAAGCCAGCATGAGTCGGCGCGCGTAGGGCGAGACCTCGGAGAGCAGGTCGAAGGCCGGGTCGATCTCCTGGCCCAGTCCCTCGGCCATGGCCAGCATCTTGATGAGCAAGGCGGTATCGGGTGGGAGTCGGAGCTGGTGGCGACGCAACATGGCGACCACGTCGTTGACGATGAGCGTCAGCGGGACCTGGGCCAACGGCTGATCGGCGTAGCGGTCCAGCAACCGGGCCAGATGTGCTTGGAGTTCCGCCCGCCGCGTGCTCTGCCCGCCCCCGCAGAGCCGCAACAGGGCGGTGGTCATCCGGTGGGGGTCCCGGACCACGATGGCCTGCAGCAGCTTCACGAGTTGGCGTTTCAGGTCGTCGCTGACGTGTCCGACCATGCCGAAGTCGATGATGCCGAATCGTCCGTCGTCCTCGACGAAGAAGTTCCCCGGATGCGGATCGGCATGGAAGAACCCGTGTTCGAAAACCATGCGCAGCAGCACGTTGCACGCCCGGGAGGCCACGTCCGTGGGGTCCAACCCGGTGTCACGCAGTCCCTGGACATCGGTGATCTTCAGCCCGCGCATGCGCTCAAGGGTCAACACCCGCGACGTCGTCGTGCTCCAGAAGACCTCGGGGATGTGGACCTTCTGATCGGTGGCGAAATCCTTGGCGAACCGTTCGGCGTTGCGGCCCTCGGCGAGGTAGTCCAGTTCCCCGCGCAGCGTCCGGGCGAACTCGTCGACGGTATCGGCCAGATGCAGCCCCCGGGCGGTGGCCGAGGCCTGTTCGGCCAGCTTGGCGATTTCTGCCATGATCTCCAGGTCGTTGTTGACCTGTTCCACGATGCCGGGGCGGCGGATCTTGACGACGACGTCGCGGCCCTTCACCGTCGCCAGATGCGCCTGGCCGATGGAACCGGTGGCCAGCGGACTCGGATCCATGGTGGCCAGCAGCTTCGGGGCCTCGGGCCCCAGCTCGGCCTCGATGACCTCGCGGATTCCGTCGAAGGGCACCGAGGGGGTCCCGTCCTGGAGTTTGGCCAGTTCCGTCACGTACTCGGCCGGCAGGAGATCGGAGCGGGTGGAAAGGACCTGGCCGAACTTCACATACACGGCCCCCAGCTCCTCCAGGGCCAGGCGTAGTCGTTGGGGCAGCCCCTGGTTCTGGCCTTGGCCTGCGGGGAACCGGGCCGCGGGACCCAGGATGCGGGCGTCCACGCCCAAGGCGGCGAGCAGGAAGCCCAAACCGTGCCGGCTGAAGGTCTCGGCAATATCGCGGAAGCGTTCGCGGCGACCGGTCATGGCATTCCACGGTGTGAGGAGGTTCCCATGTCGGTCATGCTATCCTCCCGTGCAACCACCCCGACCGCCCCCGACCATCCAGGAGAGTCATGGCCACCCCGCATATCTCAGCAGAACCCGGCGACTTCGCACCCCACGTGCTGATGCCCGGGGATCCGCGACGCGCCCAGCGCATCGCCGAGACCTTCCTGGAGGACCCGCGCCTGGTCACCGAGGTCCGTGGCATCCAGGGCTACACCGGAACCGTCGACGGCCAGCCGGTGTCGGTGATGGCCTCGGGCATGGGAAGCCCCTCGATCAGCATCTATGCCACCGAACTGGCCAGGTTCTACGGGGTGAAGCGGATCATCCGGGTCGGCACCGTGGGCAGCATGCAACCGCAGCTGAAGGTCGGGGACGTCATCGCCGCCGCCGCAGCCCACACCACCTCGGCGATGACCGCGGTGCGTTTCCCCGGTGTCCACATCAGCCACACCCCCGATTTCGGGTTGTTGCGTGCCGCCGTCGCCCATGGGGAGGACAGCGGGAAGACGGTCCATGTCGGCTCCGTGCTGACCAGCGACGACTTCTACAACGGCGACCCCGAGGCCATGGCCCGGCTCGTCGAGGCCGGCACCCTGGCGGTCGAGATGGAAGCCGCCGCCCTGTATGCGGTGGGCATGCGGGAAAAGATCGAGACCCTGATGCTGGGCACCGTCTCCGATGGCAGCCCGGGCAGCTCTGATCTCACTGCGCAGGAACGCGAGGAGACCTTCACCGAGATGGTGGGGTTCGCGTTGGCGGCATTGCGTTCCTGAAGTCCGCGCCGGCCCGCGTGGTGCTCTGGGCAGAAGAGCCCGTATCGGAGATAGTGGGCGGACGGGACCGAACCATCCCGTCCGCGCCAGCAGAAGGACCGTGATGACAACGCCGTCAAACGAACCGGATACCCGTCCGAACGATGCCCCGGACGCCACTGCGGAGGACGACGCCGAACAGGCGCCCGGGCTGCGCGAATCCGCCCAAAGCCCGGCCGTGTTGATGCGCAAGCGGATCGGTCTCTTCGCCGGGCCGGTGCTGGCCGTCGTCGTCTTCTTCCTGCTGCCCGGCGATCTGGCCCAACCCGCCCGGTTCACCGCCGCGGTGGCGACCGTGATGGCCCTGTGGTGGATGACCGAGGCGATCCCGTTGGCCGCCACCGCGCTGCTTCCGCTCGTGTTGTTCCCCATGCTCAACGTCGCCGGAATGGGCGATGCCGCGGCACCGTATGCGAATCCGATCATCTTCCTGTTCATGGGTGGCTTCATGCTCGCCCTGGCCCTGCAACGGTGGAACCTGCACCGGCGGATCGCGCTGGCCACCGTGCTGCTGGTGGGGACCAAGCCCCGCCAGCTGATCGGCGGGTTCATGATCGCCACCGGGTTCATGAGCATGTGGGTGTCCAACACCGCCACGGCGGTGATGATGCTGCCCATCGGGATGTCGGTGCTGGCGTTGACCGCGCGGATGAGCGATGAGAAGAAGGTACCCCCGAAATTCGGGATCGCCCTGATGCTCGGCATCGCCTACTCCGCCTCCATCGGCTCGCTGGGCACCGTCATCGGGACCCCGCCCAACGCCCTGATGGTGGGTTATCTGCAACAGGCCCACGACATCCATGTCGGTTTCGGACAGTGGATGCTGGTGGGCGTTCCCATGTCGGTCGTCTTCATGGCGGTGGCCTGGTACCTGCTGACCTTCGTGATCTTCAAGCCCGAGATCAGCGAGATCCCCGGCGGCCGCCAGCTCATCTCCGATGAGTACAAGAAGCTGGGCCGGATGAACGTCGGGGAGAAACTGGTCCTGGCGATCTTCGTGCTCGCCGCGGCCTCCTGGATCACCGTGCCGCTGCTGTGGCCCGATACCTCCATCGAGGATGCCGTCATTGCGATGTGCGTCGCCGTGGCCCTGTTCATCATCCCGGCGAACCTGCGCAAGGGCGTCCCGCTGCTGAACTGGGGCAGTGCCAAGGAACTGCCCTGGGACATCCTGCTGCTCTTCGGCGGCGGGCTGGCCCTGTCGGCTCAATTCACCGAAACCGGCCTAAGCAAATGGGTCGGCGAACAAGTGGACGGCCTGGGCTTCCTGCCGGTGGTGGTCCTGATCGCCGCCGTGGCCCTGATCGTGTTGGGGCTGACGGAACTGACCAGCAACACGGCCACCGCGGCCGCGTTCCTGCCGCTGATCGGAGGGGTCGCCGTCGGGCTGGGATTGGACCCGATGCTCCTGGTGGTTCCCGTCGCCATCGCCGCCACCTGTGCTTTCATGTTGCCGGTGGCCACCCCGCCCAATGCCATCGCCTACTCCAGCGGCTACGTCGAGATCTCCGACATGCTCAAGGCCGGCATCTGGCTGAACGTCATCTCGCTGGTCCTGACCACTTTGACCACCATGACGTTGGCGGTCTGGGTCTTCGACGTCGTCTATTAGCCGCCAGCGGCCCCGGTAGGGTGGGGCCATGAGTTCCACGGACGTCACCATTGCCTTGCGCTGGTCGGATCAGGATGCCAACGGCCACCTGAACCACGCCCGCATCGTCACCCTCATGGAGGAAGCCAGGGTGCGGTGGATCCGCACCGAGGACGGGTTCGCCCGGTTGCTGATGGGGGTGGTCGTCGCCTCGATGACCGTGGACTACCTGGCCCAGGCCGAATACATCCCGTCGATGACCATCGGCCTGGGCATCGAGCGCATCGGGACGAAATCCTTCACCCTGCGACACACCGGCGTCCAGGACGGGACGACCGTGTTCGTGGGCACCACGGTCATCGTCCCGTTGGCGGCCGACGGTGCGGCCTCCCGCGCGTTGACCGATGACGAGCGCGAGGCATTGGGCAGGCATCTGGTGCAGGACCCCGCCGAATAACCGGTCCACCGCACGATTCCTCCTCCGGAAGCGCGCGGGGTCGCTGCTGCGCGGGGCCCGACGGCGGCGTAGCGCCGAAGCGGTGGTAAAGTCGAGGTAGATATGCTTCTGCCGCCCGTGGGTCGCTGAAGCCCTTGATTTTCCCGGTTCGCTCCGGCGTCGACTGTTCACCTGACGCTGCCGGCCGGATACCGAAGAAACCAGAACAGCACAGAGAACGGACACTCTTGAGAAAAAAGCAGCACCAGACCCCGCCCGCACTCGCCAAGGGAGCCCTGCGTGTCATGCCGTTGGGCGGCCTGGGAGAGATCGGCCGCAACATGACCGTCTTCGAATACGGTGGCAAGTTGCTCATCGTCGACTGCGGCGTCCTCTTCCCCGAGGAACAGCACCCCGGCGTCGACGTCATCCTCCCGGACTTCTCGGCGATCCGCGACCGCCTGGACGATGTGGTGGGCCTCGTGCTCACCCACGGCCACGAGGACCACATCGGCGGCATCCCGTACCTGCTGCGTGAACGCGCCGACATCCCCTTGATCTCCGCCCGGCTGACGCTGGCCTTCGTGAAGACCAAGCTGCAGGAACACCGGATCAAGCCCAACGTGGTCCAGGTCAAGGAAGGCGAACGCAAGAAGTTCGGTCCCTTCGACCTCGAGTTCCTGGCCGTGAACCACTCCATCCCCGACGGCCTGGCCGTGGCGATCCGCACCGGTGCCGGCACCGTGCTGGCCACGGGCGACTTCAAGATGGACCAGTTCCCGCTGGACCGCCGCATCACCGACCTGGCCGGCTTCGCCCGGTTGGGCGAGGAAGGCGTGGACCTGTTCCTGCCGGACTCCACCAACGCCGAGGTCCCGGGCTTCATGGCCGCCGAAGCCGATCTGCTGCCGGCCATCGACAACGTCATGCGTACCGCCCCGCGCCGCGTGATCGTCTCCTCCTTCGCCTCGCATGTGCACCGCATCCAGCAGGTCATCGACTCCGCCCATAAGTACGGCCGCAAGGTCGCCTTCGTGGGCCGTTCGATGGTCCGCAACATGGGCACGGCCCGCGAGCTGGGCTACCTGAAGATCCCGCGCAACGTGCTCGTGGACTTCAAGGAGGTCGACAAGATGGCGCCGGAGAAGGTCGTCATCATCTGCACCGGTTCGCAGGGTGAACCGATGGCCGCACTGGCCCGCATGGCCAACCAGGACCACATCATCGACCTCATCGAAGGCGATACCGTCCTGCTGGCCTCCTCGCTGGTCCCGGGCAACGAGACCTCGATCTACCGCCTGATCAACGACCTGACGAAGCTCGGCGCCAACGTGGTGCACAAGGGCAACGCGAAGGTCCACGTCTCCGGGCACGCCTCGGCCGGCGAACTGGTGTACTGCTACAATCTGGTGCGCCCGAAGAACGTCATGCCGGTCCACGGCGAACACCGCCACCTGAAGGCCAACGCCGAACTGGCGGTGCGCACCGGGGTGGATCCCAAGAATGCACTGGTCCTCGAGGACGGCGTGACCGTCGACCTCAAGGACGGCGTCGCCCGCGTCTCGGGCAACGTCGCCGCCGACTACGTCTACGTCGAGAACATGGTCGCCGGCGCGGCCACGGAGGAGTCCCTGCAGGACCGCATCCGTCTGGCCGAGGACGGCGCGCTGACCGTGCTGGCCATCGTGGACCCGGCGACCGGCGCCCTGGAGGAGGACCCCGAGTTCTTCCCGGTGGGCTTCAGCTTCTCCAATAAGGACCTCGGCAAGGCCGTGGGCATCGTGGAGAAGACCCTCAACGGACTCAAGGGCGTCAAGACCGGGCCGGACGCGGAACGGGCGATCTCCCAGGCCCTGGTGCGCTGGTCCGACCGCGCCTTGCGCCGCAAGCCCGTCGTCACGGTCATCACCGTCGACGCCTAGGCTCCGCCGCCCACCAAACCGGTTCCGATCCCTGCGATCGGGACCGGTTTTTTGGTGCCCGACGGCGGCTCGGGAACCGGGGCCGGTGATGCTACGCTGGTCATCGAAAGTTTGTTCTATTCCAGGGGGGTGTCGTGTTCGGTCAGGAGCCCGTGCATGTCCCGCCGCCCGGCACCTTCGGCGGGGATGAGGCCACCGGCGGGCCGACGGCGGAACGCCAGGCCAGCGGCTTCCCGTCCCCGGCCCGCGACTACTTCCACGGTGGGATCGACCTGAACCGGCATCTGATCCGCGATAGGACGTCCACGTTCATCATGCGTGTGGCGGGGAACTCGATGGCCGCCTCGGGCATCTGCGACGGGGACGAGGTGATCGTGGACCGCTCCCTTCCGGTGCGCGACGGCCGGGTCGTCATCGCCGTCCTGGAGGCCGAAATGGTCATCCGGCGCCTGGGCATCGACGCCGATGGGGTCTGGCTGCGCACCGACGACCCCGCGACCGGTCCGGTCATGGTCCGGGCGTTGGAGGACCTCACCGTCTGGGGCGTGGTCACCCGCTGCCTGCACCATGTCTGAGCCGGGTCCCGGACGCGGGCGCATGGCACTGGTGGACGTGAACAATTTCTATGTCTCCTGCGAGCGGGCCTTCGACCCGCGACTGGAAGGCCGTCCCGTCGTCGTGCTCTCGAACAACGACGGCTGCGTGGTCGCCCGGTCACCCGAAGCCAAGCAGCTCGGCATCAAGACCGGCACCCCGTGGTTCCAGGTCGCCGGGAGCGCGGAGGGCATGGGGCTGGTGGCCCGCTCCAGCAACTACGAGCTCTACGGTGACATGTCGTCCCGCGTGATGGAGGTCATCGGACGGTTCGGCGCCTGGCAGGAGGTCTACTCGATCGACGAGTCGTTCATCGGGCTACCGGGGGACGAATCGTGGCTGCGGGACAGCGCGCGCCGGATCCGGGAAGCGGTGTGGCGCAACGTCGGGGTCCCGGTCTGCGTGGGGGTCGCCCCGACCAAGACCCTGGCGAAGTTCGCCAACCACGTGGCCAAGCACAACCCCGGTCTGGGTGGGGTCTGTTCACTCGACAGCGTCCCGCCGGAGGAGATCCACCGCATCCAATCACGCGTCCCCGTCACCGGGCTGTGGGGTGTCGGGGCCAGAAACGGGCAACGCCTCAACGCCCTGGGCATCGAAACGATCGCCGATCTGCGGGCGGCGGACCCGCTGGTGATCCGCAAGAAGTTCTCGGTGGTGCTGCAGCGCACCGTGCTTGAACTCAACGGCACACCGTGCATTCCCGAGGTCGAGGAGCGGGCGGACAAGGCGCAGATCATGTTCTCGCGTAGTTTCTCCACCCCGGTGACCACCGCCTCGGACATGGACCAGGTGATGGCGCTCTACGCCCAACGCGGGGCCGCGCGGATGGCTGCCGAGGGATTGCGGGCCACGATGCTCACCGTCAGTGCCGGGGTCAGCCGCTTTGCCGGATCCGCGGAAGCACCGGGGGCGAATCCGGTGGTGGGCGTGAGGTTGTCGGCGCCGACGCAGGATCCGATCGTGCTCACCCGGACCGCCGTCGCGGCGATGCGGGAACGGTTGGTCCCCGGGATGCGGTACGTGCGGGCCGGGGTGGTGCTCTCGGGCCTGGAGCCGGCGGATGGCCAGGCGGCTTTCGAGGCCTTCACGGCCGAGGGGGAGGAGCGCCGGATGGGGACGCTGCTCGGGGATGTGCGCGCCCGTTTCGGACAGGCGGCGATCGGGTTGGGCCATGCCGGGCTGGCCGAACCGGCGGCCTGGACGATGAAACGCGAATTCGCTTCGCCCCGCTACACCACCGAATGGTCCGACCTGCCCGTGGTCACCGCGTGAATCCGGCCCCGGCCTCCCCGCGGTGGGGAGGCCGGGGCCCCGGGATGGTGTCGGCTAGAGCTTGACGACCATCTTGCCGGTGTTGGCGCCGCGCATCAGGTCCAGGAACGCGTCGACCGCGTGATCCAGTCCCTCGACCACGGTCTCGTCGAAGACGAGCTCCCCGGCCGCCAGCCTGGCCCCTGCCTGTTCGGCGAAGGCCGGGAGGTGCTCGGTGTAGTTCCCGACCGTGAAGCCCTGCAGGCGCAGGCCCTTGGTGATCAGGTTGGCCATGTTCCGTGGGCCGGCCTCGGGCTCGGTGATGTTGTACTGCGAGATGGCCCCGCACAGGGCCACCCGTCCACCGGTCTTCAGGGTGCCGAGGGCTGCTTCGAGGTGCTCGCCGCCGACGTTGTCGAAGTAGACGTCGATGCCTTCGGGGGCGGCTGCTGCCAGCTGGCCGGCGATATCGCCGTCCTTGTAGTTGAAGGCGGTATCGAACCCGTACTTGGAGGTCAGCAGTTCGATCTTCTCGGGGCTGCCCGCCGAACCGATGACCCGGGCCGCGCCCTTGAGCCGGGCGATCTGGCCGACCATCGTCCCCACGGCCCCGGCGGCACCGGAGACGAAGACGGTGTCACCTTCCTTCATGGAGGCGATCTCGAGCAGGCCGACCCAGGCGGTCAGGCCGGTCATGCCCAACGCGCCCAGGTAGACCGACGCCGGCAGGCCCGGCAGTTCCTGTACGGCGCGGAATCCTGCGGCAGGGCCCTGGGCGACATCCCGCCAGCCCAGGTCGTGCAGGACCAGGGTGCCTTCGGCCAGCGAATCGTCGCGGCTCTCGATGACGCGGCCGACGGCCCCGCCTCCCATGACCTCGCCGACGTTGAACGGGGGGATGTAGGATCCGGTGTTGTCGTTCATCCGGCCGCGCATGTAGGGGTCGACGGAGATGAAGTCGTTGGCGACCCGTACCTCGCCTTCGCCCAATGCCGGAAGATCGACGACGGCGGTGCGGAAGTTCTCGTGGTCGGGCCACCCGGTGGGGCGCTGGGCGAGCTGGATCTGTGTACTGGAAGTCATGGAATTGCTCCCTTGAAGTCGGTGGTATCGCTGACTGCGATAGGTCTATAATATTAGAACGATCGATACAAAATAAACATTTTGAGGCGAAGTTCACCCCGAGCGCAATGCCGGGGGATTCGACGGGGCCGGAAGGAGACACATGGCACGGAGCAAGGCATTCGACGTGGATGAGGTCATCCAAGCGGCCCGGGACGTCTTCTGGGTCGCGGGTTACGATGCCGCGGCCATGCCCGAACTGGAGCGGGCCACGGGGTTGGGCCGCTCGAGCATCTACAACGCCTTCGGCTCCAAGCGGGGGCTCTTCGACGCGGCAGTGCAGAGCTATCTGGACCAGGTGGTCCGGCCCCGGCTCGAGGTCCTGGTCACGGCCCGGGACGGGGCCGCGGGGCTTGGCGCCTACTTCGATTCCCTGGCCGATGCCGTGTGCGGGGAAGTCGGCCCACAGCGCGGATGCCTGTTGCTCACCGCCTCATCGGGACGCAACAGCCGTGACGAAGCGGTGCGTACCGCCATGGAGGCCTACCGGGTCGAAGTGACCGGGGCCTTCGCTGCCGCCTTGCGCCGTGACCTGCCGGCGCCCGCCGTGGATCAGGCCCCGCCGGAGGGACCGGACGCCCAGGCCGAAACCCGGATCGACGAGCGGGCCCGTCTGCTCTTCGCCTTGTTGACCGCGGGGATGACCCTGGCGCGGATCAACCCCGTGGAGGCGGAAGCCACGCTGCGTTCGGCGGCCGCCTTCAGCACCCCGGCCCATGCCTCCTGAGGGCGGCGCACCATGCCGATGTGGGGTTGTCGGTCGATCCACGGTAAAATCCTTGTGGAATGTCATCCCGGCTGTGCCCCGCTCCGACGCCCGGGATGCGCGGAAACGGGGTCCAACCCCGCCCCTCCGCAACCATTAGCGCCATCGGCGCGCCTCGGACGATAGATCCGGGTGGCCCACCGGGCCGCCGTCGTACTTGTTGGGTGGCCTTGGCCTATCCCGGTCCGTGGTACTACATTCGGTAGTCCACGGCCCGTGGTCACACCACCCGCAACCCACTGGAGGCCAGCGCATGGTGGATCCATCGCTTTTGAACAACCGCCCCTTGAAGAGGGCCGCGGCCGTTGTCGTCGGAGTCTTCGTCGTCACGTCGTCGTTGGCCGGCTGCCGCATCAATTTCAAGGACAACCACGTCCCTGAATTCGGCGGGGTCGTCGTCCGGGTGCTCGACGGCGATACCTTCATCGCCGACGTCGACGGCAAGGAAAAGACGGTTGATCTGCTCAACGTCCTGGCCCCGGCCGCCGGCGATGATGCCGAATGCCTCGGTGACCAGGCCACCGAACACCTGAAGACGATGCTGCCGGAGGGCAAGAAGGTCCGTCTGGAATACGACGACGACATGCCTCCCAAGCGCAGGAAGAACATGGCGGCGGCGTTCTCCGCCGGCAACTTCGTCAACGCGGAGATGGCCAAGGCAGGATTTGCCGTCGCGGAAAAGCAAAGCCCCAACAACCCCTACTACGACCGCGTCCTGGAGGCCCAGGATTCCGCCCAGGAGCAGGGCAAGGGACTGTTCGACGGTTCCAAAAAATGCACCATCGCCGCCACGGTGGAACCGGCCATGAAGCGGATGCAGTCCGTGTCGAAGGCCCCGCCGAGCAGCATCGAATCCGCCGAGGACATGATCGACGACCTGAAATCGGTGCTCAAGGACGGCGAATCGGCCAAGGAATCGCTGACCGGCATGGACGTCAAGGAAGGTACCGCGCAGGCCGTGGTCTATGCCTCCGAGAAGGCCCGGTGGGAAAAGGAGATCTCCGGAACCGTCAGCGCGGCGAAGAAGCGCCTGGGTGAAGTCGAAGGCGTCCACACCAAGCTGGTGGCCAAGAAGAAGGCCGAGGACAAGAAGAAGAAGGAAGAAGCCAAACTCGCTGCCGAACGACGCGCGGCCGAGCAGAAGGCCGCCGCAGAACGCGCCGCCGCGGAACAGCGGGCTGCCGAGCAGCGGGCCGCCCAGGAGCGTGCGGCCGCGTCGCAGAAGGCCAAGGCAGACGCTGAAAAGAGCAAGGCGGCGGAGAAGAGCAAGGCCGCCGAGAAGAGCAAGGCCGCCGAAAAGAGCAAGGCGGCCGAGAAGAAGGCCGAGCAGAAAAAGAAGGCCGAACAGAAGAAGAAGGAAGAAGCCAAGAAGAAGAAGGAAAAAGAGAAGAAGCACGGCAGGAGCCATGACGGGGGCGGCAAGAACAAGAAGCCGTGATCGGTCGCACCGGGGTTATGCTTTGAACCATTCGAAGCGTGCGGGCAATCCTGGGGGGAGACCAATGTCGGTCCGGAATCCGGTGACCCCGTCGCCATGGCGGAAGAGCCCGCGGTTCGTCGTGGCTGCCGTGGCGGTCGCCGTTGCCCTGTCGGGCTGCACCTCCGGCGGGTCGGCGGCGGTGGACACCCCGTCCAGCTCCGGGGCGGATGCCACCGTGGTCCGGGTGGTCGACGGCGATACCCTCGTGGCCTCACTCGACGGAACCGAGGAGACCATCCGACTGCTGAACGTCGACACCCCCGAGACCAAGAAGCCCAACACCCCGGTGCAGTGCCTGGGCCCCGAGGCCACCGAGTATCTGCGCCAGCGGCTTCCTGCCGGAACCGGGGTCCACCTCGAGTACGACGTCGAACGTACCGATCGCTACGATCGCACCCTGGCCGGCGTCTATCTGGACGGGGACCTGGTCAATGCGGACATCGCCCGCGAAGGCCTGGGGGTGGCCGTCCTGTTCGAGCCCAACCACCGCTTCCACGACGAGGTCCTCGCGGCCCAACAGGAAGCGCTCGAGGAGGAAACGGGACTTTTTAGTGCAACGGTCGAATGCACCGTTCCCGCTCAGATCGAATCGGCCATCGACCAGCTGGCAACGGTTCCGACGGCGACCGCGCAAACCTCTGCCGAGGCCTCGGGGCTCCTGTCCGGTGCGGCAACGGCCCTTGCTGCGGGAAAGGCGGCCGATCTGCTGCTGGGCCGGACCGATGACTCCGGAGACGCGGTCCGTGCCGTCGTTGGTTCCGTGGTGGCCGGGAAACTGGCTCCGCGGCTATCCAAGGCCACGGCGGCAGCCACCCGGCAGGAGGGCATCCTGAAGGAACGCCGGCAGCTGCTGGTGACCCGGGAACACGAAGCCGCCGTGAAGGCCAAGGCCAAGGCCAAAGCCGAAGCACGGAAGAAGACCGAGGCCAAGGCAGCGGCGGTTGCCGCGCAACAGGCCGCTGCGGCGAGCCGGGCTGCCGCCGCGGAGGCAGCCCGGCAGGAGAAGGCCCGGATCGCCGAACGACAACGGGTGGCCCGCCAGGCTGCCCAGGCCAAGGAAGCCCGCGAGGCAGCGAAGCGGAGAACGCGGAAGGCGCCGGCGCAGGCTCCTGCTGCGCCTCCGGCCACCAGGAAGGTGCCGAAGAAGACCGGCACCCCCTATCCGGGATATACCGGACCTCGTTGCTACGCGCCCGGTGGCAGGACCTGGAAGCCCTGCCCCTGAGCCGTCGCTCACGACGGAACCCGCCGGGCCTCGGCGCCCTTGGACGAAGCCGGGCGGAACCCGCGGCTAGCCGGCCGTGAGGTTGATGACCTGCTCACCGAGCAACAAGGCGCCCAGGCCCAGCATGATCACGCCACTGGAGAGCGTGACGATGCGGGCTGCTGTCGGGCGGCTGGCCAGCAGACGGCGGGCGCCGAGGGCGACGCCGGTGTAGACGACGGCGGAAACCAGGATATGGGAGATCCCCAGGATGCCGGTTTGCACCGGCGCCGGCAGCCCGGCATTCAAATCGATGAATTGCGGGATGAGGGCCAGATAGAGCAACAGGGCCTTGGGGTTGGTTCCGCTGGTGCCCAGCCCGCGCAGGAAGCTGCTGCCGTTCCCGGGCGGGGGCTGGGCCCCCTCGGCGGCACTGGTGTAGCCGGCGTCGCGCCAGGAGCGGGTGGTCGAGACACCGAGCCAGATCAAATAGGCGGCACCGACAAGCGTCAGGGCGGCCAGCAACTGGGGCAGGGCAATGACCAATGCCGCAAGACCAGCGACGATGAGCAGGGTGTGGACCATGAACCCGCTGAGCAGGCCACCCACGGCAGGGGCGATCCTTCGCCCGCTGAGTCCGGAGGAAATCGCATACGCCCAGTCGGCGCCCGGCGTCAGGGCCAGGGCGACGGACATGGCGGCGAATCCGAGGATCAGATGTGGGTCCATGAGGCGCTCCTGGTGGTCGTGTTGCTCTTCGGGGAAAGCTTAGGAAACTCCGCCCCAAAAGTGCTTACCGTTTTTCGAGGAAACGACGCGCCTCACGATAAGGTTCTTGCGTGATTGACGATATAGATAGAAATATTTTGCGCCTGCTTCAACAGGATGGTCGGATGACCGTCACGGCCCTGGCCGCGGAAGTGGGTCTGACCGTCGCCCCTTGTCACCGTCGACTTCGTGACCTTGAAGCCGCCGGAGTCGTTTCGGGCTACCGGGCGATCCTCGACGCGCCCCGGATCGGGCTGGGCTTCCAGGCCCTGGTGTTCGTCACCCTGAAGGATCGGCAGAACATGTATGCCTTCGAGGACGAGGTGGCATCCATCCCGGAAATCGTTGAGGGCTCACGACTATTCGGGGAACCTGACTTCCTGCTCAAGGTCATGGCCACCGACCTCTCCAGCTACCAGCAGTTCTATGACGAGGTCCTGGTGGGGCTGGCCGGAGTGGAGAAGCTGACCTCGACGATCGTGATGAAGAGCCTGAAGGGGGCGGGGGAACTTCCGGTCTAAGGGTGGCCAGGGGATCCGGCCGCGAGCGAAATGACTGGACGTTGGTCGACGGGCGGCGTAGTTTGGCCGGTTCAAGCACGTTGAGTATTGGAGGGCGAAATGTCCAAGGATCTTGAGAGCATTCAGGCCGGAGCGCCACGCACCACGGCACGGCTTCGGGGCCCCCGGCAGCTCGTCGCAGTCTCGGCCGTCACCATGCTCGCACTGGCCGGTTGTTCCGGTGGTGGCTCCGGAGATGACGGTTCCGCCGCACCCAGCCCGGAAGCGGAGTCCTCCAGCCAGCCGGCCATGTCCCCATCCTCGGACGCCGGCAATGAAGCGGGCGCTTCGGGCAGCAGCACCGACAGCGAGGGCATCTCCTTGGAGGACGCCGGCGACGCCGCCCTCGAGGAAGTCTCCGACAGTACGGTGATATCGATTGAAACCGAGGAGAACGGGACCCGGTGGGAAGTCCAGGTCGTGACCTCCGATGGCACCGAACACGAAGTCGACATCTCCGCCGACGACGGCAGCGTGATCGGCTCGCCTTCCACGGAAGACGACGACGAGCAGGATCGGCAAAAGCACCAGGATCGGGTCGACGCCGCCAAGGTTGACTTCAAGGAGGCTGCCGCGAAGTTCCGCGATGCCGTCCCGGATGCCCGCATCACCGAACTCGGCCTCGATGACGAGCACGGCACGACCGTCTGGGAAGGCGATTTGATCGACGACGCCGGCGCCAAGCACGAGGTGCAGATCGATGCCGGTAGCGGGGACGTCCTGACGAACTCCAAGGATGCGGACGACTAACCCGGTACCACTGCCGGATGGACACCCGCCCCCCGGAGGCGGCGGCGTCATGAAGGGCCCTGCCGCGCTGACCCCGGGGGAGGGTCAGGACCGGAGCGCCTTGCGACGGCCCCGGGTCTCTGTCAGGAGCGCCTCGACGACCGCCTTCACGCCGGGCGAGCGCAGCGACTCCGTACGGGCCACCGCCGAGTAGGTGATGCCCCGTTCGAAGTCATCGGCCAGGACCGGAACGAACCCCGGGTCCTGGTGGACCACGTAGGAAGGCAGCATGCCGATGCCCCCGCCGGCGCGCACCGCCTGCAGCTGGGCGAAGATGCTGGTGGCCTGGAAGGCCGCCGCCGGGACCGGTAGCCCGGAGGAGCGGTAGTCCAGCTCCGCGACCTGCAGCTCCGAATCGACGTAGGAGACGAAACGGTGCCGGGCCAGGTCCGTCAGGGTCGCCGGTTCTCCGGCGTCGTGCAGGTACGCGGGGCTGGCGAACAACCGGAGGAAGTATCTGGTGAGGACCATGACTTCGGCCCGCGAATCCTCCACCCGCCCGGCGACGACCTCCAGATCGACCCCCGAACGGTTGCGGCTGGCCCGACGGGTGGCACTGAGCAGTTCGACCTTCAGCCGCGGGTGCTCCTGCTGGAGTCGGGCGATCGCCGGTGCGGCGATATAAGCACCGAAGGCATCGGAGGCATGGACGCGCACGACGCCGGACACCTCCTCCCCGCGCTGGCTGACCGCCGATTTGAGCTCCGTCAGGCTCGACTCGATCGATTCCGCGGCCCGGAGCGCATGGTGCCCCAGATCGGTCAGCTCCCACCCGGTGGAGGTCCGATCCAGGGTCCGGCCATCCAGTTGCCGGTCCAGGGCGGCGATGCGGCGGGACACCGTGGTGTGTGTGGTCTCCAGGGCCTCGGCCACCGCGGTGAAGCGACCCAACCGCGCGACCGTCAGCAGGATCAGCAGGTCATCGGGGCTGGGGGATCTGTTCATGGGGGCTCGTATCCATCGGGTATGTGCATATCTGCACAACGCTTATGCCTTTTTGGTGCTTGAGTGCACCGTAGCAGCATGTGATGCTGGTCATGGGCGGGGGACTCTCTCCGCATCACCGCTGACAGGCAGGCAGGCCAACACCGAGCGGGTGCTGACCGAACAGGTCTCGTCAATGTCCGAGACTCTGATGCAGGATGGGACGCAGGGGTTGGACTGTTCGGCGATCGTCCAGCTCGTCGACGGGACCCATCACGACACAACCGGCGATAACGACACATCGACCATCGGAGGCGCAGCATGAGCCAGAACACCACCCCGCCCACCACGAACGGCGCCGCCGGCACCGACCCCCAGGCGGCTGCCCGCGCGGCCACGAACGAGGCCGCCGGCACCTCCGTGGAGGCCTCGCGCTCCACGGGCGCCGACATCCTGGACTGGCCGCAGTGGATCGACGGGGAGCGCGTGGACTCGGTCTCCGGGCAGTGGCGCGACGTCACCAACCCGGCCTTGCGTGAATCGGTCATCGCCCGGGTGCCCGCCTCCACCGTGGACGACGTCGAACGCGTGGTGGGTGCCGCACGCCGGGCATTCGGGGGATGGGCCGCCCAGCACTTCACCAGGCGGGCCCGCCCGCTGGCACTGATCGCCGATGACATCGAGGCGGAGACCGAGGAATTCGCGCGGCTGACCGCCCTGGACACCGGCAATGCGATCCGCACCCAGGCCCGTCCCGAAGTCGCTTCCCTGGTCTCCCTCTTCCGCTACTTCTCCGGCGTGGCCGGCGAATCCAAGGGCACCACCCTGCCCGCAGGCGATGACCAGCTGCAATACACCCGGCGCGAACCGCTGGGGGTCGTCGCCGCGATCCTGCCGTGGAACTCGCCGCTGATGATCGCCGGCTTCAAGATCCCGGCGGCCCTGGCCGCCGGGAACACCGTGATCCTCAAGGCCGCCGACGACGCCCCGCTGACGATCCTGAAACTGGCCGAGGTCTGCAACCGGCACCTGCCCGCCGGTGTGCTCAATGCGCTGACCGGTCGCGGGGCGGTCATCGGCGACGCGCTGGCCAAACATCCGGGGGTGGACAAGGTCTCCTTCACCGGATCCACCGAAGTCGGCCGCGGCGTCGCCGCCCAGGCCGGGGAACGGTTGGCCCACATGTCCATGGAGCTCGGCGGCAAGAACCCCTCGATCGTCTTCCCCGATGCCGTGGACGACCAGCTGGTGGACCAGCTGTTGCTCGCCTCGCGGTTCGCCCGCCAGGGCCAGAGCTGCACGGCCGGATCGCGGCTGTTCATCCACCGGGAGGTGTACGACGAGGTGCTCTCCGAACTGGTGCCGCGACTGGGCGCCATGAAGGTCGGGGACCCGCTGGAGGAAGCCAGCGACATGGGTGCGGTCATCAACGCCAAACAGCATGCCGGGATCACGGGGTACCTCGACGAGGGCCGCTCGATGGGCGGGTTGGAAACGCTCCTGGGCGGCAGCGCCCCCACCGAAGGTGAACTGACCCGTGGTTTCTACCATGTGCCCACCGTCTTCGGCGGGGGACGCAACGACTTCCGGCTGGCCCGTGAAGAGATCTTCGGGCCGGTGCTCATGGCTATCCCCTTCGACACCCGCGAGGAAGTCATCGAAATGGCCAACGACACCCACTTCGGGCTGGCCGCCTATGTCTTCAGCCACGATCTGGACCGCGCCCTGGACACCGCACATTCGCTGCAGGCCGGCTGGGTCCAGGTCAACCAGGGCGGAGGCCAGGTAGTCGGACAGACCTACGGCGGGTATAAGCAGTCGGGCATGGGACGCGAGGTCTCGTTGGAGGGCATGCTCGAAGGCTTCACCCAGACCAAGCAGATCAACGTGAAGCTGCGCCCGTCCAGCACCAGGTCATGAAGACCCCCGAGAAGGCCGCGGCGCCGAGCGGTCCAGGGATCACCGTCGGCGTCGAGGCAGGGGTCGGCACGATCACGCTGGTCAACCCCACCAAGCGCAACGCCCTGACCCGGGGCATGTGCCAGGACATCGCCGCCGCGGCGGCCGATCTGGATGACCGCCCCGATGTGGATGTGGTCGCCGTACGAGGGACCGGGGGAACCTTCAGCGCCGGGGTGTTCATCGGGGAGCTGCGCGACGTCATCCTGGACCAGGACGGCAGGACCGACCACCTCACCGCCGCGGACCAGGCACTCGCCCGGGTCGGCAAGCCGACCATCGCCGTCGTCCAGGGCCACTGCATGGGTGGGGGATGGCAGCTGGCCTCGGCCTGCGATTTCATTTTCGCCTCCACCGACGCCTCCTTCGGGATCACCCCCGCCAAACTGGGGATCATCTACCCGCGGGCCGGCATCGACCGCCTGGTGCGGCTGCTGGGCCCGGCCACGGCGAAATACGTGCTGATGAGCGCCCGGACGTTCGGGGCCCCGCGGGCCCGGGAGATGGGACTGGTCGCCGAGGTCGTACCCGCCGACGGGTTCGAGGACTCCGTCAGGGAGCTGTTCACCGAGCTCACCGCACGGTCGCGGTACTCGATGCACACCACCAAGGAGCTCATCGACCGGGCCACCGACCCGGCCACGGACCCGGCGGAGCTGGCCGGTGCCTGGGAGACGGCCTGGACGGAAATGGCCGCCGGGCCCGATATCGACGAGGGGGTGGCCGCGTTCCTGGAACGCCGGGACCCGGACTTCGGCTGGAGGCCCGGCCGCTGAGCTGTCCCCGGCAGGCAACGCGGGTCGGCCGGATCCAACGCAACACAGCAGGTGCTCATGAAGGAGGGGCCGGCGGATCGAAATCCGCCGGCCCCTGCTTTCATGTAGCCGTTACTTCTTGGTGAAGGTCACGACCTGGGCCTTCTTGCCCGTCTTGTTGTGCAGGTGCAGGAACAAGCCCTCTTCCTGGTTGGCCTTCTTCTTCGCCATCATCCGCTTCTTCGGGAAGGCGTTGGAGTAGTCCTGGACGTGTGCCGTGAGCTTCTGGCCCGGCAGGTCGGCAAAGGCCGTCCCGGTTCCGGCGCCCTCGAACCACAGATCCGGATCGACCGCGTTGTAGGCGATCCAGTCGGTGGTGTCGACCGGGACCTGGGCCCCGGACTCATCGGCGTTGTACTGGCTCCACGTGCTGACCCGGTACTGGACCTGGCCCGAAGAATCCTCGGACACCCCGAGGGCATCCAACGAAACCGGCAGGCTCACGGCACTGGTGTCGAACGTGTTGGAGTCCGTCTCACCGGTCAGGCCGTTGGTCGGCCAGAGGTCGACCTGCTCACCGGTCTTCAGGTCCTGCGTTGCCGCCAGATCGAGATCGAGGCCATCGACGTTGGTGTTGAACGTGACGAAGTCGGGCTTGCCGTCCCCGTTGGTGTCGATTTCCACGTTGATCTCCGTCCCGCCGGCCAGGTGGGCCCAGTTGCCGTAGGTGCTGATACCGAAGTTCAGCAGACCGTCGGAGACCCCGTTGGTCGGGGCATCGGAGGCGGCACCGACATACTGCAGATCCATGGCGCGGGCGCCCGGGATCTCGTCGATGGCCTTGGGCAGCTTCTTGCTGGTGGCACCGAGCTCGAACGCCGAGACCAGGGACAGGACGCGCTCGTCACCGTTGCCGGTGAGCAGGCCCTTGCCCTTGAGCTTCACCGGGGCGGTGACCTTGCCCTTCTTGGTCTTGATGTTGTTGCCCTTCACCCGCATGTTGCTGGACGCCTTGGGCGCGGCTTGGACGGGAACGCGCAGTGCCGGCTGGCCCTTGGCGCGCAGTTCGATGCGACCGGTGGCGTCGGCGAGGTACTGGCGGTTCAGGCCCAGCTGCTGCTTCTCCATGGTCGGATCCATGGTCTTGGCGAACTTCTGGGGCTTGATCGTCAGGGTGACCTTGACCTTCTTGGACTTGCCCGGCTGGATGCTGACCTTATCGGTGCTCAGTGAATACGAAGCGCCGGGGATCGTGGTCGAGGGCACGTAGTCCAGACGGTAGTGCTGGGTCCACTTGGAGGTGTTCTGCACGGTGATCGAGCTGGTCTTCTTGATCTTCTTCTTGCCCATCTCCACGACGCCGAACGAGAGCGTCGTCAGATCCGGGGCATCCGTGGCGAACGCGTAGGCGGGGGTCTTGATCGCCGCATCGGCGATCACCCGACCGGAGCCGACGCGGTTCGGACCAAAGGTCTCGCCGTTATCGGCGGTGACGTCGGCCGTGGCCGTGTTCATCACCATCGACTTGACCTGGTAGGCGCTGTAGTTGCCGGAGCCGGCCACCAGGGCGGCGATGCCCGCGGTCAGCGGGGTGGACATCGAGGTGCCGGTCATCACGGCCGGGCCGTTTCCGGTACCCACGCCTGCCGAGCCGATGAGCGTGCCCGGTGCGGCGACGTCGGGCTTGACGACGCCGTTTGAACCGTGGACCCCGCGAGAGGAGCTGGAGTTCAAGGTGTCCAAGGCACCGGATTCGCCGGAGGCGGTTCCGATGAGGTCCTTGTCGAGCTCGAGCTTCAGCGTGCCGGCTTCGGCGGCCGGACGCAGCTTCTCGGAGTAGTCCTTATTGAGCTGCATGCCCGGGATCTTGTCGTTGCCGGCAATACCGGCGTCGAACACGCTGCGCGGTGAATCCAGGACGACGCCGGCGCCGCCGGCGGCCTCGATGTTGTTGAAGCGTGCTGCCGAACCGCAGGGGAAGTCGCCGTCTTCCTCCCACTGGATCCAGACCCACTTGCCGTCGAAGTCGGTGTCGGCCGGGAAGGCGTCGCAACCGAACTTATTCGAGGGGTCGGCCATGACGACTTCACCGGTGAGCTGCTCCTTGGAGGCATCGGTGTAGTCGAAGCTGGCCGAATACTGTCCGGCGGCGGTGCCGGCCACGTCATCGGGGGTCAGGACGTTGGCCCCGTCGAGGGTGATCTTCGAGCCCACCGTGTTGGCCACGGTCAGCGAGGAGCGGGCGTTGCCCGGTGAGCCGCCGACGTCGGTCACGTCACCGGCGTTGCCGGAGGCGACGACCGAGAGGATCCCCAGTTCCGCCAGTGCATCGACGATGTCGTTCTCCGGATCGTCCACGGGGGAGTGGTCCGAGCCGAGGGACATGTTCACGATCTGGGCGCGGTCGCTGAAGTCGCCGTCGCCGTTGGGGTCCAGGACGTAGTCCAGGGCCTGGCCCACCACGGAGGAGGATCCTCCGCAGCCGAAGACGCGGATGCCCACGAGCTGGGCCTCCGGGGCCGAGCCGGGGCCGATCTTCATCGAGGAGACGCCCTTGGCATCGAGCGTGGAGTAGTCCCCGTCGAACGTCCCGCCCTCGGCGTCCACCCCGTAGCCGGCGGCACTGCCGGAAACGTGGGTGCCGTGCCCTGCCGCCTGGCAGTCCAGCGGGTTGGCGTCCGGCTTCGGGACTGGCTGGTAGGTCGGGGAGGAGGGATCGGCGTTGTAGTCGTCACCGACCAGGTCCCAACCGCCGATGAACTTATCCGGATCGATCAGCCCCGAGTCGGGGCCGGGCAGGTCGTCGGAGGCCTGTGCCTTCTTATAGGCCTCCACGGTGCCGGGACCACCGAAGTCCGCATGCGTGTAGTCGACGCCGGTGTCGAGCACGGCGATGGTGACCCCGTCGCCGGTCTGGTCCAGACCCGACCAGGCGTTGAGTGCCTTGGTGTCGATGACCGAGCCCTTGTTGGTCGGGGACTTCGGCACGATCGCGGTGATCTTCACGACGTCGGAACGTTTGGACAGGGCGCGCAGGGCGTCGGCGTCCCCGCGCAGGGCGACGCCGGGAAGGGCGTTCGTGGTGGTGTAGACGACCTTCGATTTGGAGGCCTTCGCCGCGGAGGCACCCTGCGACTCGATGTTCTTGCGGATCTGCTTGACCTTGGTCTTGTTCTTGACCGGGGCCGACTTGCTGCGGGCCACGTTCGAGGGCTGGGTGGCCGCGAAGGCGCCTTCGCCACTGAACTGGACGTAGGCGGTGACCTCGCCCTTCTTGCTGACCATGGGCCCTGAAACCTTCAGGTCCTGCAGCGTTTTGATGTCCTGTTGATCCAATGAGGAACCCCCGAAGGCCTCTGCTTGGCTTCCGGGGGTTGAATTGATGTCTTTCGGTGCGGCATTGGCGGGAACCGACATGGTGGCGGCCAGGGCCAAGCCTGAGACCGCAGCCACGACGGAACGGGCCAGCCGTGGCCGATGCGAGTGATTCATGATGCTCCTTGTAACCGATTGGGCGGTTTCGGGGCACCGATGGGGCTGTTACCCCGGAGCGCCCCACGCCATAGCCTAAGTGAGTGTCGTCACAAGTCAAGGAGTTGCTTTAGAGTTTCCATCGCGCCGGAACGGCGCTGTTGGCGCGGTTTTGGTGTCAAAAAAGAGCGGGTGCGCGAGCGGCTCGGGCAGGCCCTTGCTGCTACCGGATGGTAGTCGGGGCGGGGCTATGACACCCCAGATCTCGGCAGGTCGGCACTGGAGGGTCCGAGGGCTGGTCGCCGCAAACTTTCAATGAGTCGGTGTCACGAAACCACACGAAGTGTGGACTTCCGCGGAAAGTGTTCACTGGAGGGACCTCGAGGACCGGTGCGGCCGCCAAAAAAGTCGTGGCGACGACCCCTCGATGAGGTGTCGTCGCCACGACCGTGCCGCGGGGCCGGTCAGGCGGTGATGCCTCCCTGCCAGAGGGCGTCGAACGGCGCGTGGGAGGCCATCCGGTGTTCGATACCTGCGGTGACGAAGGTCTTGGCGGCCCGGGCGGCTTCCAGCGGGGTGGCCCCCTTGGCCAGCTCGGCGGTGACGGCGGCAGCCAGCGAGCATCCGGCACCGGAAACGGCGACTTCGCCGATCTTGGGGGTGGACAGGACCTCGGTGGTCGTCCCGTCGTGGAATACGTCGACGGCGTCGCTGCCGGCCAGGCGGATTCCGCCCTTGGCCAGGACCGCGGCACCACTGGCCTCGTGGATGATGCGGGCGGCACGCTCGAGGTCCTCGACGCTGTCGATGGTGATGCCCGACAGGGATTCGGCCTCGAAATGGTTCGGGGTCACGAAGGTGGCCAGCGGCAGCAACGTGGATTTCAGTGCCTGGTCGGTATCCAGGGCATGTCCGGGCTCCTGGCCCTTGCAGATCAAGACGGGATCGAGCACGACGTTCTTCCACTGCTGGGCCCGCAGTGCGGTCGCGACCGTGTCGATCGTGGTCGGGCTGCCCATCATGCCCAGCTTCACCGTATCGAGCTGACCGGAATAGCAGGTCTGGATGGCCTCGAGCTGGTCGGCGATCACCTGGGGCTCCACGGGAACGAAACGGTGATCCCACCCCTGTTTCGGGTCGAAGGAGACGATGCAGGTCAGGGCCGTGATCCCGAAGGTTCCCAGCTGCTGGAAGGTCTTCAGGTCGGCCTGTGCCCCTGCCCCGCCGGTGGCTTCGGAACCGGCGATGGTCAGCGTGATGGCCGGGGAGGAATGCTGTTGCGTGGAAGTCATGCTCTCATTTTAGGGTGTTTCGTCGCGTTGCACGTTGCGGACGACCCCGATCACGTCATCGATGATGTGCCGGACCACCGGAAGCCTGGACAGAACGGCCAGGCGGGCCATCAGGGCCGCCGCATTCGCGGCCAGCCGGCGACTGCGATCGGCGTCGGGCGAGGAATCGTAGGCCCAGAAGATGATCAGGCCGCGTTGGACCAACCAGAGCAGCTCGGGCAGGTCGTCGCGGATCGCCAGGGGCGGTCGGGGCAGTGATGCGGCGACCGCCTGGCGCCACAGGGCGAACTCCTTGGCCCGGGTGACACCCGCCGTGGTGGTGGTGTCGGGGCTCATCGCCGCGCGGATCAACACGGAACCGAAATCGTGGAACGGGGCCACCGCGTCCAAGGCCGCATCCAGCACGATCCGGATGTTGTCCTGCAGGTTGTTGCCCGACAGCAGTAGTGGGCGGGCGGCACGCAACTGTTCATCGATCAGCCCGCGGGCCAGCTCCTGGACCAGATCCTCCTTGGAGGAGAAGTGGTAGTAGGCGTTGCCCGGGGAGACCCCGGCTTCCGCCGCGATGGCACGCATCGTGGTGCGGTGGAAGCCGTCGCGCGAGAACAATGCGAGGGCGGCTGTCTGGATCCGGGCCCGGGTGAGGGCTGATTTATGGGTCTTCGGTTCCATCGTTGCCTCGTCATCGCCGGGATCAAGCCCACCATAGCAAGTTTTGAACATGTTCAAAATATATTTCGTCCACGGCTTGCGACCGGAATCCCGGGCCGGCCGTGGACATGGGAGAATGGGAGGCGTCAAGTGCTAATACAGCGGGCGGCGGACCCGGGGCGACCCGGAGCACCCTGCCTGGCGAACCACTTCCAGAAGGGGAACCACCTCATGCCCGCCACCTCCGGCGACTCCGTCAACACCATGCCCACCGAACCGACGACGGGACGCGCCCGCCAGGCCGTCTTCGCCTCCGCCGGAAGCCCCTACTTCTCGGCCGTGCTGGCCCTGATGGCCGTGGTGGTCATCCTGTCCAACATCGGCGCGACCAAGGGGGTGAGTTTCGGACCGATCATCACCGACGGGGGTTTCTTCCTCTTCCCGCTGGCGTACATCCTCGGCGACGTCGTCAGCGAGGTCTATGGCTTCAAGGCGGCCCGTCGGGCGATCATCATCACCTTCCTGCTGGCGGCGTTCGCGACCTTCTGCTTCTGGGTGATCATCATGTTGCCCGCCGCGGATTTCTACCACGGTCAACAGGAGCTGGAACGGACCCTGGGCCCGGTCTGGCGGATCGTGGCCGCCTCGCTGTGCGGGTTCCTGGTCGGCCAGACCCTGAACTCATATGTCCTGGTGAAGATGAAGGACCGCTTCGGGGAAAAGGGGCTGGTGGGACGGCTGATGGGCTCCACCGGGGTGGGGGAATTCGCCGACACCCTGATCTTCTGCTCGATCGCCGCCTCGGTGATCGGCATCGCCGACGCCGGACAGTTCATCAACTACGTCCTGGTGGGGTTCGTCTACAAGACGGGGGTGGAGTTCCTCTTTGTGCCGATCACCACGCTGGTGATCCGCTGGTTCAAGCGCCACGAACCCACCTACGGCCAGAGCCGGAGCTGAGACGGGGGCCGGTACGCTGGGCGGTATGGATACGCAGGACGCCCCATTGCTGACCGCCCGGGAACTGGTCGCCGGTTACGGCGAATTCGAAGTCTGCGGACCCCTGGATCTGGTGTTCGACCGGGGAGACGCCCTGGGGATCGTCGGGCTGAATGCCGCGGGGAAGTCCACCCTGTTGCGCACCCTCATCGGCCGTCAGCCCCCACTGGCCGGTACGGCCTCGGTGCTGGGGGTCTTCACCGACGACACCTCCCACATCCACCGCCGGATGATCTCCGCGGTCTTCGACGAGGACGCGTTCTTCGATTCGCTCACCGTGGAGGAACACCTGCAGCTCATCGCCTCGGGGCACGAGGTCCCCGACGGGCAGGAAGCCGTGGAGCGGGAACTGGAATTCTTCGAACTCACCACGGCCCGCCACGCCCTGCCCGGGGCCCTGTCCTCGGGCCAACGCCGCCGCCTGCTGCTGGCCGCCGGGATGATCCGGCCCAGCGAACTACTGGTCCTGGACGAGCCGGAACAACGACTGGACCCGCCGATGCGCGCGAAACTCGCGGTGAGGTTGCGGGCCCGGATCGACGATGGCGGGGCGGTCCTGCTGGTCACCCACGACGCCATCCTGCTCACCACGGTGGTGGACCATTGCCTGATCGTCGACGAGGGACTGCGTTTCGCCACCGCAGCCGAAGGCGCCGCGGCCATCGGCGGAGCATGAGCGTCCACGCCTCCGGGGCGGGACGGTCCCTTCCAGCATGGGTCCCCGGGGGCCCACCCTCGGACTTCGACCCGGTCGCGGCCACCCACCGGCTGCGCCGGGATCGCCGTCGGGCGCAGCGGCCCGACCGCTGGAGCGATTTCTACATCACCTTCTTCGGGGCCGTCATCCTGTTGGCCTACCTCTCCGGCGTCGTCCAATTCCTGGCCCAGGGCATGCGCGCATCGGCCGCCGGATCCCTGGTCCGCGAGGGCATCGCCGTCGTCCCGGGGGCCGACGCCGGCTCGGCCCTGCTGCTGCTGGCCCTGCTGGGGGTGGCGTCCCTGCTGAGCCGGATGGGGCCGGTGGCCGTGGACCGGGCCCAGGGCCTGTGGTGGTTCTCGCTGCCGGTGGACCGGGTGCCGATGCTCGCCCGGCAGCTGCGGAACCGGTTGGTCTGGGTCTTCATCGTCGGCGCCGTGCTCTGGCTGCCGTTGGGCCTCTCCGCCGGAACCGCCTCATACAACGGATTCAGCGGCCCGCCGCTGGGCGAACTGGCCGCCGGCAGCTTCACGCTGGGCGCCGAATTCGTGTTGGTCGGACTCCTGGTGGCGGCCGGCCAGATCCTGCATCTGCGCCCGATGGTCGGCAGGGGGCTCCGGGTCCTGGGCGGCCTGATCGTCCTAGCCTACGCCGTGGACGCGATCCTCCGGGCCGCCGGAACGGCCAGGTTGCTGACCCCGGGGATCTGGGCGGGCCTGCCCTCGGCGTGGCCATCCACGGGGAACTGGGCCATCCCCGCGGCCCTGCTGCTGGTGGCCCTGGTGGGCTGGGCGGTGGTGCGTCCGTTGCTGGGGCGGATCCCCACCTCGGAGCTGCTCGAGGCCGGTGGAATCAGCGGACACGCGGGGAACTCACTGGCCCTGCTCGACGCCCGGTCGCTGCTGGGCTCCTTTGCCCACGGCCCCCGCCGGCGCAGCCATGTCCGTGATCCCTGGCCCCGGATGATCCCCGCACGCTTCACCGGCGCCCCGGTGGGGGCCCTGCTGCGGGCCGAAGCGCTGGTCCTGCTGCGCACCGGTCCGGTGTGGGGCCGGCTGGTGATCAGTCTGGCCCTGCTGGCCGGGGCCGTCACCGCCCGCGGCGGGGGCACCGCCGTCGTACTATGCGTGGCCATCGCGGTATCGGCGACCCTGGCCGGGCAGGCCGCCGGGGTGGCGGCGGCCGAGGCGGCCCGGGTGCCGGGGCTGGACGCCCTGCTGCCCCTGGATGCGAAGTCCGCGCGCAAGGCCCACGGGTTGCTTCCGGCGATCGTCTTGAGCGCCTGGGGCGCACTGGCCGGGGCCATCCTGGGGTGGGCGCTGGTCGGACCGGGCGCGCCGGGACAATGGATCCTGCTGATCGGAATCGGGGTGTTCTGCGGGATCGGCGTGGCCGGAGGATCCCTGCGGCTGGCCTACCGGCCCGAACTGGATTGGGATGCGGTGTTGCAACGCCAGATGTTCGGCCGCGGCGCCCTGCCGCTCATCGGCCATGCCGTCCACGGGCCGGAACTGATGCTGATCGCCGTCGTCCCGTGGGCCCTGGCGGTGCTGGGGGCAGCGATTCCCGCCGTGCTGCTGGTGCTCACGGTGGGCCTCGGGGTGGGCGCTTGGTTCGCCGGGACGTACCGCCCCCGGCCTGCCTAGAGGCCCTGCGGGTCGGGGGCGCCAGCGTAATAGGCGGCCAGCGTGGACTCCTTCAACGCGGCGAAGGTACCGTCTTCGATCGCCTCACGGGCCCGGTCCACCATCGAGACCACGAAGTATTCGTTGTGGATCGAGATCAGCGTGTGGCTGACCAGTTCCTTCGCCTTGAACAGGTGATGGATGTAGGCGCGGGAATAATGCGTGCACGTGTAGCAGCGGCAGCCTTCCTGCAGCGGGGTGAAATCGGCGCGGTAGCGGCGTCCCGAGAGGTTGAACCGGCCGTGGGCCGTGTAGAACGCCGAGTTGCGGGCCACCCGGGTGGGGGAGACGCAGTCGAAGGTGTCGGCACCGTTCTCGATGGCCGTGAAGAGGTCATCGGGCTCCGAAATGCCCAACAGGTGCCGTGGCTTGTCCTCGGGCAGTTCCTCCGAACACCAGCCGACGATGGTGCCCAGGTTCTCCTTCTCCAGGGCCCCGCCGATGCCGAAGCCATCAAAGGGCATGTCCCCGAGATCCCGGCAGGCCTTGCGCCGCAGATCCTCATACTGGGCGCCCTGGATGACCCCGAAGAGCGCCTGGTAGGGCTTGGGGAAACGTTCGTCGGTGAGCCGGAAGTGCTCGATGATGCAGCGTTCGGCCCAGCGTCGGGTCCGCTCCAGGGATTCGACCTGGTAGCCCCGCGAATTATGCAGGGTCGTCAGCTCGTCGAAGGCGAACATGATGTCCGCGCCGATCCGGTGCTGCACGCCCATGGAGATCTCCGGGGAGAAGCGGTGCCGGTCCCCGTTGAGGTGGGATTTGAACCAGACCCCGTCCTCGTCGACATTGGCCAGGCGTTCCTTGCCGGGGGCCACGGTGTCGTCGCCCCCTGCGGCGGCGGCACCTTCCATGTCGATGACCTTCTTGAACCCCGAGCCCAGGCTCATCACCTGGAAGCCCCCCGAATCGGTGAACGTGGGTCCGGGCCAGTTCATGAACGCCCCCAGCCCGCCGGCGGCGTCGAGGAGGTCCGAGCCCGGCTGCAGATACAGGTGGTAGGCGTTGGCCAGTACGGCCTGGGCCCCCAGCTCGGCCACGGCTTCGGGCAGCACGGCCTTCACGGTGGCCTTGGTCCCCACGGCGATGAACGCCGGGGTGCGGATGTCCCCGTGCGGGGTGCGAATGGTGCCGGTGCGTCCCAGCGAGGCGGATCCGTCGGCGTGGGTCAGCCGGGTGCCGACCTCGAAGGAGAACGCGTCCTGGCGTGGATGCGGGGCCACGGCGATCGCGGGGTCCGACGCCGGGGCCTCGGGGGCGGAGGCGGCGGTCGTCACGTCAGGAGGGGAATCGGTTTCAGACACCCCACCATTTTGCCCCATGCCGACGGGACGTTGTGACGAACGCGCCAGCGATGACCCCGCGACCGCGGGCCGGCGGGTCATAGGGTGGATGCAGACACCAACCCAGGAGAGCAGTGGACGACTCATTGACGCTGCGTCGACTGCTGACGCTGGGACCCGGCGACAAGGACCCGTGGATCGGGGTGCGCTGCGGTCTGGGAGTGTTCCTGCCATTGGCTGTGCTGTTGGGCCTGGGCCGGCTGGACCTGGCGATCTTCGCGATCTTCGGGGCCTTCACCGGGATCTTCGGACGCGTTCCCGGCCACCGCGACCGGCTGCGCTCGCAGGCCAGCGCCGGGGTGCTGTTCGTGGTGCTCATCGGTGCCGCCTGGGCGGTGAACGTGCTCCTGGTCGACCATGATTCCCCGGCCGGGGGATGGGTGATCGTGGGGCTGACGACCCTGGTGGCCTGGGCGTGTTCGCTGGCCACCGGATTCGCCCAATTGCGGCCCGCCGGCTCCCTGTTCCACATCTTCTGCTTTGCCGCGATCGCCTCCATCCCCGAGATCCCCGGGCTCGGGATGGTCCTGGTCACCGCGATCGCCACGGTGACGTCGTGCGTGCTCCTCGGACAGCTTGGACGCGTCTCCGCCGGACGGCGGACCCCGTGGAACGTCGGCGGGCTGCGGCCGCAGAGCCCCGCGGTCCAGCTGGCCATCAAGGTGGAATCCATCGGGTACCTCGTGGCCGCGGGGCTGGCCGGGACGGTCGCCCTGCTGGTGGCCCCGGTGCTGGGCACCGGCCACCCCTACTGGGCGATGGTCGCCGCCGTCGTCCCCCTCGTGGGACACACCACCCGCCACCGCATCGCCCGCGGGCTGCACCGCGTGTTGGGCACGCTCACCGGGTTGGGCGTCATGGCACTGATCATCCTGGCCGAACCGAGCCCGTGGATGATCATCCTCTTCCTCGGCCTGGCCCAGTTCGGCGCGGAAATGCTCATCACACGGAACTACTTCTGGGCGCAGGTCTGCGTCACCCCGCTCGCCCTGGTCGGCATCTCGCTGGTGGCGGGCATGAGCACGCAACTGCTCTACGACCGGATCCTGGAAACGGTCATCGGCTCGGTCATCGGGGTGGCCGTCGCCCTGGCAGGCTCGGCACTGCGCCGACGCCTGCCCTTCGCTGCGCCCGTCGGCTGAACCGGGTCAGTCGGGGGCGTCGGCGTCGTCGGCCGCCTGCGCGGCCTCCTGCTGTCCCGGTCCGTCGATGGAGCGCAAGGTCTCCAATTCGTTGTCGACCATGCGCTGGAGCTCCTCGCGGGTCAGCGCCCGCGACCCGCCGTGTGCCAGCAGATACAGCAGCGCGTCGAGCCGCTCGATCCGCCAGGAGCGGATGGCCACCAAGTCACCGGCGGCGGTGGCCCGGTGGATTTCGCGGTCGAAGAGGTTCGGCTCGTCGAGTTGGCGTTGGCGCAGCTCGGCCGTGAGCTTGTCCTTCAGCGGGTCCTCCTCGATGTGGTCGGTGACCCGCAACGATTCCGAATACCGGTGGGAGGCCTCGGAGTCCCCGTCGGTGGCGGCGAGGTAGGCGGCAATCGCCAGAGCCGACTGGATGGACTTCCACCGCCCGAAGTTCCCGTCGAAGGGAAGTTCCGTCAACACGCCCAGGGCCCGCCACACATTCGGCTGGTCGTCGAGCTCGACGAAGAGCAGATGGGCCAGATCGCGGACGTCCTCCAGCTGGGCCCCGGATTTCGGGTTGAAACCGCGGCTGAGCTTGGCGATGGGGGCCAGCACCCGCTGGTCCCACGGATATTCGCGGGCGATGGAGATCAGGATGGCCTCGGGCGAGCCGTCCTCCACGGGGATCACCGTCAATTCATCCAGGGTGGCCTCCGGCGGTGGTTCCACGGTGTGGACGCGGATGGTCGAGCCATGGGCGATGGTGACCTTCTGGCCGTTGTCCAGCGTGGCTTCGATGTAGGCCGGGGTGCCGAAGCTGTCCGGAACGGTCCGGACGCCGGTCACCGGCAGGCTCGGGGACCCCGTACGGGTGATGAACCGGTTTCCCGGAGCCACTTTTTCGGCGCGAACGGCCCGGATGTAGTCATGCTGCAAGGTCACTACCTACTCGCACCAGCCCGCATGGGCCAGCGCCTGTCGAAGGATGTTGGCGCGGCCACCGGCGAATTCGTCACGGATGGAGGGGCTCAGGGCCTCGCTCGGGGTCAGCCAGGTCAATTCGAGGGCGTCCTGGCGGGGACTGCATTCGCCCCGGACGGGGATGACATAGGCCAGGGCCACGGCATGCTGGCGTTCGTCGGTCAGCCCGGTTTCCGAGGGGGAGGGGAAGTACTCGGCGACGGTGAAGGGCACGGGGCTCAACGGCAGTTGCGGCATCGCCAGCGGGCCGAGGTCCTTCTCCATGTGGCGCACCAGGGCGGCGCGGATGGTCTCGCGGTACATGACCCGACCCGAGACGAAGGTGCGGGTGAAGTGCCCTGCGGCGTCGGCGGTGTAGAGCAGACCGACCTCGTTGACATAGCCCAGCGGGTCCAAGCGGACCGGAATCGCTTCGACGTAGAGCATGGGCAGGCGTTGCCGGGCCTCATAGAGGTCTTCTTCAGAGAGCCAGCCGGGATTGGGGTCCGGGGTACGAACGTTCATACCCCCATGTTTATCGCATCCACCCCGACACTTCACGCCCCCATTCCGGGACGTGACGGATTGACGGAAAAGGGCTGTGGGGTGGATCACTGGTCAAACTGCCGGGTCACGTGATGGTTTATCGTGGTTCGGAACCCTCGATCACTTCTTCGGGCCTTCACCCCACCACCGATGCACCCGGCGGCGCCGACCGGCGCGGCCGATCAACCAGAGGACCCCCTGTGCTTTCCGAAGACTCCCCGCTGGACCCGGGACACTCCGACCCCGCTGGCTCCACCGTCGTCCGCGATGACCGGCTGGACCCCGCCGCGAAGATGACCATCGGTGTGCTGCTCGTCTCGGCCTTCGTGGTCATCCTCAACGAAACGATCATGAACGTGGCGCTGCCCCGGCTGATGGTCGCCTTCGATGTGAGCGCCGACGCCGTGCAGTGGCTGGCCACCGCGTTCATGCTGACCACCGCGGTGGTCATCCCCACCACGGGCTACCTCTTGCAGCGTTTCTCGCTGCGCACCGTCTTCACCCTGGCCATGGGGTTGTTTTCCGCGGGGACCCTGCTGGCCAGCTGTGCCCCGGGCTTCGAGGTCCTGTTGGGGGCCCGGGTGATCCAGGCCAGCGGCACCGCGATCATGCTCCCGCTGCTGATGACCACCGTCCTGGACCTGGTGCCGGCCGCCCGTCGCGGGATGGTGATGGGCAATGTGTCGATCGTGATCTCGGTCGCCCCGGCCATCGGGCCCACCATCTCCGGGCTGATCCTGCAGTACCTGTCCTGGCGGTTCATGTTCCTGATCGTGTTGCCGATCGCCCTGGTCGCCCTCATCGCCGGGGCCCGTCGGCTGCCCCGGGAGGCAGTGGCCGGTTCCATGCCGCTGTCCATCCCCTCCCTGCTGCTGGCCGTTCCCGGCTTCGGCGGGCTGGTCTACGGGTTGAGCCGGATCGGTGGCGGCAGCGAAGGGGCCGGGCAGGGCCCGGAAGTCGGCGCCCTGGTGGCGCTCGCGGTCTCCTTCGTCTCGCTGGCTGCGTTCACGGTGCTGCAACTGCGTCTGCAGCGCAGCGACACGGCACTGCTGGATCTGCGGCCCTTCACCTACCGGAACTTCACGCTCGCCCTGTCCCTGATGGTCCTGGCCATGGTGTCGCTGTTCGGGGTGATCATCCTGCTGCCGATCTACCTACAGAACGTGAGGGACGTGGACACCCTGGGCACCGGGCTGTTGATGCTCCCCGGCGGGCTGCTCATGGGCCTGCTGGCGCCCCTGGTGGGCCGGATGTACGACAAGGTCGGTCCGCGCCCCCTGCTGATCCCGGGGACGGCACTGCTCTCGGTGGTCATGTTCGCCTTCTCCAGACTGGCCTCCGACACCCCGATCTGGTGGGTGCTGACGTTGTATCTGGGCATGTCGCTGAGCTTTGCCTTCATCTTCACCCCGGCCTTCACCACGGCCCTGAACCCGTTGCCGCATCGCCTGCACTCGCATGGCTCCGCGGTGCTCAGTACCCTGCAGCAGCTCGGTGGGGCGGCGGGAACCGCCCTGTTGGTCGGCATCCTGGCCTCGCGGACGGCCACCTCGGCCCTGGCCGGTGCCACCGGGATCGAGGCGCAGGTGACCGGATTCCGCAGCGGGTTCTTCGTCGCGGCGATCCTCAGCCTGTCCCTGGTGGTACTCAGTCTGTTCCTCGATGGTCGGGACCGGGACGGGGCCTCCGAGTAGGGTCGGGCCCCCCGGACTCCTCCAGCCCCGCGGCTAGTCGGCGATCCGGTGGTAGCCGTAGAGATCCTGCTGGGCTTCGTTGATCCAGATCGGCTCCCCTCCATCGGGGTTGCCCACCAGCACGGTGCGTCCATAGGACTCGTCGATCAGACTCGCGTCCAATCCCGCCTCCCGCAGCCGGGTGTGCAGGGCCTCGGCATCGCCGTCGTACCCGAAGCTGAGCGTGGCAAAGGCCCGGGGGCCCGAATGGGTGGCGACCAGCCCGCCGTTCTTGGCCTGGAACTGGACCCAGCCGCCGCTGTCGCTGGCGATGCGGGGACGCGCGCCGATATGGCGCAGGGTCTCGGCGGGACCCTGCGGCTCGGGGGTCATCCACAGCACGAGCACCTGGACGTCGGGGTCGGCCGCTGCCGGTTCGGGGCGGGAGGCCTGGACGGTGACGGGGAAGGCGAGGCCATCGGGGCCGGTGACGGTGGCTGTGCTGCCGTGGGCTTCCTCGGTGACCTCCACCGGGGTTCCCGCAGCGCGGGTGCGCCGGGCGAATTCCTCCAGATCGCCGACCTCGAAGGACAGCAGCGTGGTCCCTGCCGGGTGATCGGCGTCGGTGGCGTGCAGCCGGACACGGCCGGACGCGGCGTCGAACTCATGCCAGCCGTCGGTGTCGACGGCGTGGGCCAGGCCGAGGGCCTCGAGCAGGGTGGTCCAGGGACCGATGTGGTCGGTGAACCGGATGGGGGCCAGGCGCAGCATTAGTTCTTCTCCTTCAGGTGTCCGGTCAGGGCCTCGGCGACATAGGCCGAGAGGGAGGTCTCGGCGTCGATGGCCGCGTGCTTGATCTCCCGCACCAGTCCGGCGGGCAGGTAGACGTTGAATTGGACCTTCCGGTCCGGATCCGGGGTGGCTTCAGTGGGCATGATTAGGATGCTAGCAAAGTAGTTTGCTTGCGCATAGACCCTGGTGGCCGATTCTGCTGGTCCTGCCTCGGAAGGGCGGGGAATTCACGGGCCTGACCCGGGCCGCGAACGACTCAACGGGACCAACCGTTACGCGCTGTACCATCGGATCCGCACGCTCAATGACAGGAATCCAAGCCCCGCGAGATCGCCCGGTTCATCGCCAGGCCCGAACGCGGCGAAGCCTCCCACGCCCACCCCGGATTCAGCGAGATGCCCACGCGGGGACACACCCCTTGACGGCGACCGCCAAACGCGCAATGGTTCAGCTACGGCGGTTCATGCACGGTGGCCCGAGCTGCCCGCCGCGTCAGTGAACGACGGCCGATAGAGGTGGCGTCATGGGTACGGTTCCCGCGAGTGCACGAGTAGTGGTGATCGGCGCCGGAATCGTGGGCAATTCCATCGTCCACCACCTGGCCCGCCTGGGGTGGCGGGATATCGTCCAGCTCGATAAGGGACCGATGCCGAATCCGGGCGGGTCCACCGGGCATGCCTCGAACTTCTTGTTCCCGGTGGACCATTCACGCGAAATCACCGATCTGACGGCCGACAGCATCCGCCAGTACAAGGAAATGGGCGTTTTCACCCAATCCGGCGGATTCGAGGTCGCGCGCACCGCCGAACGGATGCAGGAGCTCCACCGGCGTCTGACCTCGGCCCGGGCCTGGGGCATTGAATCGGAGATGGTCACCCCGGAAGCCGTGGTCGACCGCGTGCCTTATCTCGAGCCCTCGATCATCCGCGGGGCCTTCTGGACCCCCGGGGTCGGGGTCGTCGACTCCCAGGGGGCGGGCACCTTGATGCGGGAGGCGGCCCTGGGGCTCGGGGCGCTGCAGGTCTGCCCCACGGTCGAGGTGACCGGCATGGAGGTCGAGGACGGGCGAATCCGCCGGGTGCACACGGACGCCGGAACCATCGAGGCCGATACCGTCGTCATCGCCTGCGGTGTCTGGTCGCCGAAACTGGCCAGGATGGCCGGGGCCTCCATTCCCCTGAGCCCCACGGTGCACCAGATGATCAGCGTCGGACCGGTTCCGCAGTTCGCCGACACCAGCGGTGAGATCTCCTTCCCGATCATCCGTGACATGGACACCGGATGCTACGAACGCCAGCACGGCGGTGATCTGGAGATCGGCTCCTACGCACACCGGCCCATCCTGCACGACGCCGAAGACATCCCCTCCATCGCCCAGTCCAAGCTTTCACCCACCGAAATGCCGTTCACGGAAGACGACTTCGACCGACAACTGGAACAGGCCCTGGAGCTGATGCCCGACATCCTGGGCAACCCCCAGGTGGAGATCAGGTATGCCATCAACGGGCTGCTCTCACTGACCCCCGACGGCGGCCCGCTGCTGGGGGAGACCCCCGAGGTGGCCGGGCTGTGGTCCGCGGCGGCCGTATGGATCAAGGAAGGCCCCGGCGTCGGACGGATGATCGCCGAATGGATGACCACCGGAACCCCCGAATACGATACGCACGCCGCCGACATCGCCCGCTTCCATCCGCACCAACGCACGCGCACCCATGTGAAGGCCCGTGTCGAGGAGGGCTTCCACAAGACCTACGGCATCGTGCACCCGTCCGAGCAGTGGCTGAGCAACCGCGGGGTCCGCCTGGCCCCGATGCACCAGGCCGAAGTGGAGCTCGGAGCCACCTTCTTCGAGGCCGCCGGCTGGGAGCGGCCGCAATGGTACGCCTCGAATGCGCCACTGCTGGCCGAATACGGCGACGCGGTCATGGACCGGACCGCCGAATGGGATTCGCGGTGGTGGTCACCGATCATCAATGCCGAACACCTGGCGATGCGGGAGCGGGCCGGGATGGTGGATCTCTCCGCCTTCGCCATCTTCGACGTGCTCGGCCCGGGGGCACTCGCCACGGTGCAGCGGGTCGCGGTGGCCCAGATGGACGTGGACACCGGACGGGTCATCTACACCCCGGTGCTGGACGCGCGCGGAGGTTTCCGCTCCGACCTGACGATCATGCGCCTGGGGGAGGAACACTTCCGGGTGGTCACCGGGGGCGGCAGCGGGAACATCGACCGTAAGTGGTTCTCCGACCGGCGGGTGGATCCGGCCACCACCCAAGTGGTCGACCGCACCTCCGAACTGACCACCATCGGCCTCTGGGGCCCGCGGGCCAGGGACGTCCTGGGCCGGATCACCGACTCCGATATTTCAGCGGAGGGCTTCAGGTTCGCCCGCTGCCGGCCCCTGGAAGCCGGCCCCCTGGAGGTCCACGCCTCGAGGATCTCCTACGTCGGGGAACTGGGGTGGGAGCTGTATGTGCCGATGGAGCAAGGGGCCCGGCTCTGGTCGCTGCTGGCCGAGGCCGGCCGGGAGGATGGCCTGGTGCCGGTGGGCAACGGGGTCTACGGGACCACCGGACGGTTGGAGAAGGGCTACCGGGCGTTCGGTGCGGAACTGGACGCGGAGCGGACCATCGTGGAGACCGGAATGATGCGGCCGCGGGTGAAGGCCCAGGACTTCATCGGCCGCGACGCCTATCTGCGCCAACGCTCCCAGGACCCGGCGCGCATCCTGTGCACGTTGCAAGTGGACGATCACCGGGACGAGGCGGGGGTGCGCCGCTACATGCTCGGCGGTGAAGCGGTCACCGGTCCCGAGGGGGAACCGCTGATCGACGCGCACGGGCGCGGGGCCTATGTCACCTCGGCGGGATCGGCGCCATCGCTGGGCGTGCATCTGCTGATGAGCTTCCTTCCCCCGGCGCAAGCGCGGGTGGGAACCCGGCTGGCCGTGGACTACCTGGGCCGTTCCTATCCGGTCAGCGTGGTCGCCACCGATGCGACCGCCGTCTTCGACCCCGAGAACCTCAGAATCAGGAGCTGAAAATGGTCAATCTGCTGGTCTGCATCAAAAGGGTCCCGGAAATCGCCGGGGAGATCCTCTTGAGCCAGGATGGGCACAGCATCGACGCCCGCCATGTCGGCCATACGCTGAGCGAACACGACGAATGCGCGATCGAGCTCGCCGTCGGGCTGGCGGGGGACACCGGCGGTGAAGTACGGGTGCTCAGCCTCGGTACCGCGGAGGCGGCCGAACAACTGCGGTACGCGGTGGCGCTGGGGGCCGGTGCAGCCACCCTGATCACCGCGGACCCCGAATCCTACGGGCCGGCCGATGTGGCGGCCGCGATCGCCGCGGAGGTCCGCGCCTCGCCGGCCGCCTACGATTTGATCCTCGTCGGCAACGACGCCGCCGATACCGGTGACTTCCAGGTCGGCGTCCGGCTGGGATTCGCCCTGGGCCGGCCGGTCCTCACCGGGATCAACACCGCGGAGATCCACGGATCCTCGGTGCTGGCCCGGGGCGCCGGGCCGCAGGGCACCGACGTGTTCGAGGTCCCCCTGCCCGCGGTGATGGCCGTGCAGGAGGGGGGAGTGGAGCCGCGCTACCCCTCGATCCGCGGCCGCCTCAAGGCCAAGCGACTGAGCATCGACCGCAAGGACCCCCTGATCGAGCCGATCGGCTCCGGCCGGGTGAAGCTGACGCTGCCCCCGACGAAACCCAGTACGGTCCAGATCCTGGGTGAGGGGCCCGATGCGGTCCCGGCACTGGTCGAGATCCTGGCCAGCAGCGGGGTGTTGAACCGATGATTCTGGTCCTCGTGGAAACCGGCAGCGACGGAGCCACCCCCACCTCGCTGGAGACCCTGACCTTTGCGCGGGAACTGGCCGGCCGGCTCGGTGGCGAAACCGTCGAGGCACTGATCATTGGTCCCCTGGGGGCCGGGGAGGCCTCGGCCGGAGGCCCCGAAGCGCAGGAACGGGTGAAGGAGAAGTTGTCGGCCCAACTGGCCGAACAGGGAGTGGACTCCATCCACCATGCCGCCGGCGAACGGCTGGAACGCTATGGCGCCAGCGGCTGGGCGACCGCCCTCGGAGCGGTGCCGGCCGCCTACGTGCTGGCTGCGGGAACCCCGCGCGGCAGCGAGGTCCTGGCCCATGTGGCCGCCCGGGCAGGGGCGATGATGGCGGCCAACGTCGTGGGGATCGTCGATACCGAACCATTGGTCCTCTCGCGCCAGGTGATGGGTGGGGGCGTCTTCGAGCACATGCGGCTCGACGGTGCACCCCGGGTCCTCACCGTCGCCGGGCATGCCGTGGACCCGGTGGCGGCCGATGACGCCTCGGCTCCCGTCTGGCACGAATTCGAGCCCGAACTCTCCGACGCCGATCTGGTCACCGCCGTCGTCCGGGTCGAAACCGGCGCCCCCGATGCCACCTCGACGTTGACCGGGGCGCGGGTGGTGGTCGGGGCCGGCCGCGGCGTGGGCAGCGCGGATGGCTTCGATGACCTGCTTCAGCTGCGGGACCAGCTCGGCGCCGCCCTGGGGGCCTCCCGGGTGGTGACCAGCCTCGGCTGGCGCCCCCACCATGAACAGATCGGGCAGACCGGCAGCAGGATCTCCCCGGAGGTCTATCTCGCCTGCGGCATCAGCGGCGCCGTCCAGCACTGGGCTGGCTGCCAATCGGCGAAGATGATCGTGGCCATCAACACCGACCCCGATGCGCCCATGGTCACCCAGGCCGACTACGCCATCATCGGGGACCTGCACCAGGTGGTACCGGCCCTGACCGCCGCACTACGGCGGCGGGAGTCGTCCGGGGGATGATGGGCGGACCCGGTGACCCCATGGAGCCGGGGCGAAGGTGAGGCAGAGGAGCGCAATGAGAACACCGGCCCAGCGGCCTGTTTCGGGTTTCAGGCAGTCCAAATGGTTCAAACTGGTCTGGATCTGCCCCCTCGTGGTCGTGGCGCTCGCCGCCGCCGTCCTCGGGGCCAGATGGTATCTGGGCAGCTCCGCCGGACAGGGGTTCCTCGCCGAGTATCCGGGCCAGCCCCCGGCCACCACGGATACCGCCGACGGTTTCCCCTGGTGGCTGCAATGGCAGCACTTCTTCAACTTCTTCCTGATCATCCTGATCATCCGCGCCGGGTGGATGGTGCGTACCGAACGGACCCCGGAAGCCTATTGGACCCGCACGGTGGGGCCCCGCAACCGGCAGAATCCACCGGCCAAGATGAGCATCTACCTGTGGCTGCACTACAGCCTGGGCAGCTTATGGATCCTGAACGGGGTGGTCTTCTACGTCCTGGTCTTCTCCACCGGGCATTGGAAACGGATCATCCCGACGGGGTGGGATGTCTTCCCCCAGGCCATCTCGGCGGGGCTGCAGTATCTGTCGCTGGAGTGGCCGATGGAATCGGCCTGGCAGAACTACAACGGCATCCAGCTGCTCGCCTACTTCGTCACCATCTTCGTGGCCGCGCCGCTGGCGGTGGTGACCGGGGTGCGGATGTCCTCGCTGTGGTCCACCCAGTGGAAGATCAACCGCTATTATCCGGTCCTGCTGGCGCGGATCATCCACCTGCCGGTGATGTTCTACTTCGTCGTGTTCATCTTCGTGCACGTCGTCCTGGTCTTCACCACCGGCATGCGCCGGAACCTCAACTACATGTACAGCGGCCAGGGCCCCGATGTGGTCAATTGGGTGGGGTTCTGGATCTTCGTGGTCGCGGCGATCGTCGTGGTGGCCGGCTGGATCGCCGCCCGGCCGCTGTTCCTGCAGCCGGTCGCCCAGCTCACCGGCAAGGTCACCCGCCG
>NZ_JBQSYU010000014.1:0-89613 GCF_052379645.1 Arthrobacter sp. 179
TCGGGGCAGTACCCGGGACGGGCCTCCTAGCGCTGGTACCGCTGGACGAAGTTGCGCAGGATCAGGCCCGGCCAGGGGACGTCGGCCGCATGGGCGAGTTCGGTCAACGGGCCGGCCTCCGCGGGATCGAAATAGCCTGCGTCACGGTAGATCCCAATACGCGTGGCCAGCCCGTCTCCGTCGAGCTCCGGATGGAACTGGGTGGCATAGAGATTCGTGCCGATCCGGAACATCTGCACCGGGCAGGGCCCGGAGGTCGCCAACAGGACGGCGTGCCGAGGCAGCGTGGAGACCGCCTCCTTATGTCCGACGAAGGCGTCGAAGGCCGGGGGCATCCCGGCGGTGATCGGATCGCGGGCCCCGGCCCTGGTCAGCTCGATCCGGGAGAGGCCGACGGGTTCGGCATGGGTCCGGTCCACGGTGCCGCCCTGGTGGGTCCCCAGGGTCCCGATGCCGTAGCAGGCGCCAAGGAACGGGAAGTCATGGGCCAGGAGCTGGTCCAGCAATCCCGAGATCTCGGCTTCGACCCGCCGCTGGGTCGGGGATTTGCCGGCCGGGTCATCGGAGGAGTTGAAGGGTCCGCCGCCGAGCAGGATGCCCGAATACGCCCCCAGGTCCAGTGGGGCCGGCAGCGGGGAGGCGCCCAGGGCCACGACCTCCAACAGCGCGGCCGGAAGGTCCGCGGCGGCCAGGAACCCACGGACCTCGTCCGCGGCGGCCACGGGGTCCTCCCGGGTGGAAAGCAGCAGGAAGGGGCGGGGGCCGGATACGGGGCTCATGAGCGAATCCTACGACGTCCGCAGGGGTGGAGTGTCCGCGCGACAGACGCTACAGTTGGATTTGAGTTAACAACCATTAACCGGGCGGGTCGATCCGCCCTTTCGGGAGGAACCATGGACATCGCCGGGGCCTCGGCCCTCATCACCGGTGGCGCATCCGGCCTGGGTGCCGCCACCGCCAAGAAGCTCTACGACGCCGGGGCCCATGTGGTCCTGCTCGACCTGCCCGGATCGGCCGGCGAGGACGCCGCCATCGGACTGGGCGAACGGGCCCGGTTCGTCGCCGCGGACGTGACCAACGAACAGGAGGTCCGGCGCGCCGTCGAAGTGGCCAGCGACATGGCGCCGCTGCGTGTGCTGGTCAACTGTGCCGGGGTAGCCACCCCGGGCAAGGTCCTCGGCCGGGACGGAGTCCTTCCGCTGGCCTCCTTCGAGAAGGTCGTGGCCGTGAACCTGATCGGCACCTTCAATGTCGTCCGGCTGGCCGCCGAAGCCATGGCCGGGACCGAACCGATCCTCGACGACGAGACCGGGACCGAGGAACGCGGTGTCATCGTGAACACGGCCTCCGTCGCGGCCTTCGACGGGCAGATCGGCCAGCCGGCCTATGCCGCCTCCAAGGGAGGGGTCGCGGCGATGACCCTCCCGCTGGCCCGCGAATTGGCCCGTCAGCACATCCGGGTCATGTCCATCGCCCCGGGGATCTTCGAAACGCCGATGCTCGCCGGTCTGCCGCAGGAGGCCCAGGACTCCCTCGGCGCCCAGGTGCCCCACCCCTCACGGTTGGGAAAGCCCGCCGAATACGCCGCGCTGGTGGAGCACATCCTGGCCAACCAGATGCTCAACGGTGAGACCATCCGACTCGACGGAGCCATCCGCATGGCCCCGAAATAAGGAGCGGGATGACCGTGAAGAACGAGGGCGGCCCTCCTGCCCGCACCACCCGGGAACTAGCCGGGGCCGATTTCCTGGACATCGAGTCGCAACTCGACGAGAGGGAGCGGGCCAAGCTGGCCGAAGTGCGCGCCTTCGTGGCCGAATACGTCACCGAACATGCCGGGGCGTGGTGGACCGCCGAGGAGTTCCCCTTCGATCTGCTGCCGAGGCTCGGGGCGTTGGGGGTGAGCACGCCGACCCGGCACGGCTATTCGACGTTGTTCCACGGACTGCTCATCGCCGAGCTGGCCCGGGCCGATGCGTCGTTGGCGACGTTCTTCATGATCCACCACGACCTCTTCGTCGAGTCCCTGCATGACTTCGGCACCGAGGGCCAGCGTGAACGCTATCTGGCCGATGCGGCGGCCCTGCGCACCACCGGGGCCTTCGCGTTGACCGAACCGGAGCACGGTTCCGACGTCGCCAAGGGCATGGAAACCCGGGCCCGCCGGGAGGGCGATGCCTGGATCATCAACGGGGCCAAACGCTGGATCGGCAACGGGACGTTCTGTGAGCACCTGCTGCTGTGGGCCCTGGACGAGGACACCGGTGCGGTGCGCGGATTCGTCCTGGACACCTCCCTGCCCGGGGTGACCACCTCCAAGATCGAGAACAAGATCTCGCTGCGCACCGTGCAGAACGCCGATATCGTGTTGCGGGACGTCCGCGTGATGGAGGAGGACCGGTTCCCCGGAATCGATTCCTTCGCCGATATCAACCAGTTGCTGCGGTCCAGCCGCATCATGGTCGGCTGGCTCGCCGTCGGACAACAACTGGCGGCCTTCGACGTGCTGCGGGCCTATGTGTTGGAGCGTGAACAATTCGGCCGGCCGCTGGCCTCCTTCCAGCTCATCCAGCAGAAACTGGCCACCATGCTGGGAAATGCCACGGCGTCGATGGCGTTGATGACCCAGATCGCCCGGGCGCAGTCCCAGGGGACCGAGAAGATGGAGCAGGCGGCGCTGGCCAAGGCGTTCGCGACCGAGAGGATGCGCGAATCGGTGGCCCTGGGCCGGGCCGCGATGGGCGGTAACGGGATCGTCACCGATCACCGGATGGCCAGGATCTTCGCCGATGCCGAAGCGATCTACACCTATGAGGGCACCCATGACATCAACCTGTTGATCGTCGGCCGGGCCGCCACCGGGATCTCCGCGATCGCCTGAGGCCTGGTTCGAAGGAGGGCATCGCCGGGCACTACGCTGGGGTGGTGCCCTCGTTTCGTGCCCAGCTGAACATCCTGTCCCTGCGTCCGGGCCACCGCCCCGAAGCGGTGATGGACGCGGCGGTTGCTTCCCTGGCCGAATCCCACCATGTGGAAGCAAACCAGCTCGACATCGTCGCCGGAGTCCCTCGGATCACTGTGCGCTTCACGGTCGAGGAGGAGGAGTACGACGCCGATCTGCGCGCCGCCCGCTCGGCCGCCGCGCGGATGCGTGCCGCCGTCGAGGGCGTGGCCGCCACCCAACGACTTCTCGTGCTGCGCCGGGTCCGGGGCCGGTGGACCGCGCTCTAGAACTCGGTGCGCTGTCCGCGGGCGGCACGGCGCTCGGCATGGCCGATCTGGTATCGGCGGTTCTCCGTGGCCAGGAGCACGATGAACGCGCACAACCCGCAGACGATCGCCACCGGGGCCGAGGACTGCAGGGTCAGCAGCCGGTCCAGCATGACCCAGAACAGCCCCCAGGCGAAGCCCAATGCCACCACGATGCGGCCCCGCTCGGACATGGAGAAGCTGGCGGCGGCCCACGTGCACCCGACGATGGTCAGGACGGCCCACAACGAGGCCGGCAGGAGCAAGGTGAATCCGGCGCGGGTCAGCGCGATGGACAGCGTCGCCGGCAGCAGGACCAGCATCCAGCCCAGGAACAAGGCGGCCGGACCGTCCACGAACACCCGCTCCACATTCGACCGGGCAGTGCGCTGGTTCATCCGGCGGACCGCATAGACCAGGACGGTGGTCAGCGCCAGGGCCACGACCACCGACAGGAACACCAGCGAGGACCGGGCACACAGCAGCCACAACGCCCCCAGCAGCCCGGCCCCGGCCGTGAGGTAGCCGATGTCGCGTTGGCGGTAGGAGGACCGCTGGCTCGGATGCCATTGGAAGATCGCATACAGGGCGATCCAGACGAACAGCACGCCCCAGATCATGAACGAATTGCTGTTGGGTGCCAGCAAGGCATTTTCGGGGCCGTAGGCCGAGTGGGCGGCCGAATGGGCCGTGGGGCCCCCGAACCAGCCCAGGCCCATGAACCCCAGGACCAGGGTGGCGGCGGCAACCACCGTCACGACGAGGCGACGGATCAGATCCGAGCGCTGCTCCGGCGGATCCGGGTCTCTGGAGGGCAGGTTGTAGGGCGGGACGTAGATGGGGCCCTCGTCGTCGACCCAGAAGGGGCTGGTGTTGCGCAGCTGTTCGGCGGTCCGGGGGACCTCCGCGGCGTCGACGATGGCCTCGCGGGCGTTTTCCACCAACGATTCGAGGTCGTTGGTGGAGGCCGCCGCCCGGGCCGCGGCCTCTTCGGCGGCCTGCTGGGCCGCTTCGGCCTCGGCGGCCAGTCGGGCTGCTTCCTCCGCCGCGCGTTTGCGCTCCGCGGAGGCTTCGGCTTCGGCGGCTTCGGCGGCTTCGCGTTCGGCCCGCTGGCGGGACTTCTCCTCGCGGGCCTTGGCCCGGGCGTCGGCCCGGCGGCGGGAGGCCGCGCGTTGGGCGGCGATGGTCCGTACGGTGCCGGTCTTCGTCCTGCGGGCCAGTTCCTGCCAGTCGGGGGAGTTGATTCCGTCGAGCCAGGTGTTCAACCGGGTCTTGGCGTTCTCGTCAGGCAGCCTCCCGCGCGTTCCTGCCGCGGCCATATGCCGTGAGGGTGCGTCGGATTCGTTCAGCACGCCCTCGGGGTCGCGCGTGGGTTTGGGCGGCAGCGAGGTGGAATGGTTCGTGGGGGAGGCGCCGTCGTGGTGCGGGGGCCGGGGGGAGGACGATTCGGGGCCCTCGGCACGGGGGGAGGCGGGGGGCTGATGGGCACGCAGACGCTCCAGCGCCTTGGAGGCCGCCGAAGTCTCCTGGCGTGTTTCTGTCATGACGTGGAATCCCCTTTACCCGCTGTTTTCATGGCAATGATTCCTCCCCATACCACCGCTCATAGCCTACCTAATACCGGGGGGCCGTTTGGGGACGTCGGCGCGGATTCGGGCCCAGCTGTGGCCGGATCGTGATCCCACTGGCCTCTTTAGCTCCGACGATTGGACGTAACAGCTCCGACATGGTCCTGCCGCTAGTGGACGGGACCGGGAAATTCGCCCAGGTTCCGTTGCGAGGTGTAGGTGACCGGAGCCCCGGAGAGCGGGTCGGTGAAGGAGATCGAATGCGCCAACAGCTGCAACGGCCGGGTGAAGTCATCAGGGGCCTTCTCCCACAGGTCCGGGTAGAACGCATCGTTGAGGATGCCCAGCCCCAGGGCCGCCATATGCACCCGCAATTGGTGCGTCTTGCCCGAATGCGGGCGCAGGCGGAAGAGTCCGACGGCGGTGCCCGCATGGGCTCCGGTGCCCAGGCCGGTGCGCAACAGGTCAATCCGGGTTTCCGCGTTCGGTTCCCCGGGCTGGGTCAGGGCCAGCAGATGGCCTTTTTCCTTGACCATCCGGTTGCGGTACTCCGCCGGGAAATCGGCGGCGGTCGCCCGGTGGTTTCCGCTGATCTGCCTCACGGGTTGGCCATGCCGGCCCGGGGCGGAATCCGGGTCCGGTTCCGCCATGGCTGCGGCGGCATCCCAGCCGGGGGGAAGGGCTGCGACGCAGCGGTATTCCTTCTGGATTCGGCGACGCTCGAAGAGGACCTGGTAGGCACCGCGGGTGGCCGGATTCGTGGAGAAGAGGATGATGCCCGCCGTGGCCCGGTCGAGCCGGTGCATCGGCACCAGATCCGGTAGGTCCAGCCGGTTGCGCAGACGGACCAGCGCCGATTCCTGGATGAACCGGCCGCCGGGGGTGCTGGGCAGAAAATGCGGTTTGTCCACGACCAGCAGGTCCTCGTCCTGGAACAGGATCGTTTCGGTGACCGGCAGCACCGGCTCATCGGGGAGGTTGCGGTAGTACCAGAGGAAATCGTGGTGGCCCAACGGGGTGCTGGTGCTCAACGGTTCGGCGCCCAGGCCCACGACTTCGCCCTCCCGGAAGCGGCGGACGATGCCTTCGGGGTCGACATGGCCGAAGCGTTCGAGCATGTAGTCCATGACCGTCGCCCAGGGCCCTTCCCGGGGGATGCGCAACCGGGTGGCGTTGACGCCGTTGCGGACGGGGAGGGGGGATTGCATGGCCATGGAATAAGTTTCCCACGTCGGGGCGACGGCAGGATTCAGGCGAAGGGATCCACCTGGCAGCTGGGGCAGAAATAGAGGTCGCGTTCGTTCAGGTCGATGCCGCGTTCGCACGGTTCGGCCCCGGGGGCCCGCTGGTGCTCGTCGGTCTTGACCTGTCCGGTGCCGTCGGCGGGCCGGGGTCCTCCGGCCTCGGGGCCCCGGCGTCCCGCCGGGACCCGGTCCGCCCCGCGCCGTGCCCCGGCGGGCGGGCGTGGCTGGCCGAGCTTGCGGTGTTCGACGGTGTCCCCGCAGCGCAGGCACGGCTTGCCGGCCCGCCCATAGACCCAGTACTGGTCGCGCATCGGCGGCGTCGTGGTGACCCGGCGCGAGCGGTCCTTATTGGCATGCATGAGCTGATGGGCCAGATCGACCAGATACACCGGATCGGGCAGCTGCCCCGTGGGGGTGCGGGGGTGCAGGCCCAGCAGGAAGAGCAGTTCCGAACGGTAGATGTTCCCCAGACCGGCGATGACCCGCTGGTCCAGCAGGGTCAGGGCGATGGGCCGCTCGGGCATCATGGCCAGACGGCGGTGCACCTCCTCGGCATCCCAGGAGGCCCCCAGCGGATCGGGTCCGAGGTGGCCGACGGCGTCGGGCTCGTCGACGGTGCGGATCACCCGCAGGAAACCCAGGTCGAAACCGACCGCCTGGAAGTCCGGGTTGCGCAGCACGCACCGTGCCTTGAAGGCCGGGGCCCGCCAGCGCTCGCCGGTGGCGTAGACATCCCAATGCCCGTCCATGGACAGGTGGGTGTGGATCGATAGATCGGCCACCCGGATCAGCAGGTGCTTGCCCCGGGAGATCACGGAGGAGACCGTTTGCGAGGCCAGGTTCAAGGTGGCGTAGGACGGGAGCCGGAAATCGCTGGACTGCAGGGACCTGTTGCTCAGTGCCGCATCGAGCCGACGGGCTGCCCGGTAGATGCTGTCACCCTCTGGCACTGCTGGTCACGTCCTTCGTTGCTGGCCTCATCGCTAGCCCACTAAGTGGAATGGATCACACTATACCGGTCTCCGCAAAACGACTCACGGGCGGAAGCGCAATCCGTTGGGGGAGGAATGGAATCCCGCGGCCAATAAGGCCCTGGCCAGCGGCGTATCGGGGACGGGGGCCCCATTGGCCTTGTCCAGGGCGATCCGCTCCACCCGGGCCGTGCGCAGGGCCGCCACGAGCGCCCGGGCGGCGGCCTCGAGTTCGGCCGGCTCCTCGGTGAAGACCAGCGCCGTCCGGCCGCCGCGTTCCAGGTACAGGCCCAACCGGCCATCGAGCAGGACGACGACGGCGCCGGCCTTGCGTCCCGGGCGTTGCCCGGTGGGGGAGGACCCGTCCTCTGACGAGCCCACGGTCGGCCAGGGCAGGGCCGCCCCGTAGGGGTTGGCCGGGTCGGTCGCCGCGAGGGCTACCGCTAACGGAACCCTCCCGGGGCCGGCGGCGGGGGAGACCGCGGACTCCAGATCGGTATCCCGGGTATGCCCGCGCAGCCGGTCCACCGTCGCCGGGACGGAGAACTGGGCGGCCCCGAGGTGTTCGATGAAATAGCCTCTGCGGGTCCTGCCCGCTTCCTCCAGCCGGGCCAGGACCCGGTAGAGCCGGCCGAACCCGCCGGGGACGTTCTCCACCATGACCGAACCGCGGGTCAGCACGCCGTAGCGGTCGAGCAGGAATTCGGCACCGGCATGGGCCCGGAGGGTGGGATCGGCTTCCGGGGCCGGCAGCAGGGACCAGCGTCCGGCGGCCTGTGGTTGGGCCGGGGCGATGGGCGCGGTGGCCCCGGCAGCGCCGGGACGCAGCCCGGAGGCATGCATCCCCGGTCCCCGCGGTGAGCGCATCCGACCCAGCCGGGGCGCCCGGGCCCGGGGTGGGGCCCCGCGGGGTTTATGGGCGGTTCGTCCACCGCCGAGCAGTCCGCGCACCGGGGCGAAGGTGTCGTTGCCGATCCGACCGGCCCACACCAGCTCCCAGAGGGCGCTCAGCACCGATTCGTCCTGGCCGGTGACCCCCAGGGCCTCGGTGATCTGGCGGAAGAAGTAGCCGCCGCCGCTGGCCAGGATCTCCAGGAGGCGCACCTGAACCCCGGAAGGCTCGAAATCGGCGTCGGGGTTCAGCGTCAGTGCCGCCTCCTGGGCGGGATGCAGGCTGATCCAGCCGTCGTTTCCCGCCAACGTCCCGGCACCGGACCACAACACCTCCCCGGTGGCCATCAGTTCGTCGAGCATCCCCGGCTGGTAATCCGCCACCCGGGCCGGGAGCACGAACGCCTCCCAGGCGCTCGCCGGAACCGGCACCCCGGCCAACTGGTCGATCACCGTGGCGACCCCGTCGAGCCCGCGCAGCTCCTGCCCCACGAACTGCCAGTCGGGAAGGAACCGCCCGAACGTGGCGTCGTCGACCGGTTCGACCTCGGCGCGCAGCGCGGCCAGCGAGCGTCGGCGGATCCGGCGCAGCACCTCGGCGTCGCACCACTCGCTCGCCGCCGGGGAGCCAGCCGCCGACTCACCGGTGGTGGGACGGAATTCTCCTTCGACCACCCTCGATTCGGTGCCCAGACGCTTGAGGACCGACAGGACGACGGCGCTGCCCAAGCCCAGCGCGGCGGCGGCCTCGGCCACGGTGAAGGGCCCATGGGTGCGCCCGTAGCGTCCCACGAGGTCACCCAACGGGTCCGCGACCGGCTCGATGAAGGCCAGCGGGATCCCCATCGGCAACGGGACGCCGAGCCCGTCACGCAACCGGGCGGCATCCTCGATCGCCGCCAGCACCGGCCGGCCCGCGAGATTGACCCGTAGGGCACGGTTGCTGCGCACCAGGGCCTCGGCATACCCGGAGGCCTCGTCCACGGTGGCTGCCGGGCGGGTTGGTCCGGCGTCGGATCCGGTGCCCGCGTCCGCAGCTGCCTCGCCGTCGTCCTGGGCAGGCTCGTCTGCGGATTCGTCGGCCGGGCGCAGCCGGGCCGCCAGCTCCTCGATCCCCAAGGGCCCGAGCAGACGCAGCAGATCGGCGGCCCCCTCCAGACCCTTGAGCCGGCGGTTGGGGGATAGCCGTTGGAGTTCGGCTTCGGTGGCCGCGATGACCTCGGGGTCCAGCAGTTCGCGCAATTCGGTGCGGCCCAGCAGGTCGCCCAAGAGTGACGGGTCGATCGACAGGGCGGCGGCCCGGCGTTCGGCCAGCGGGGAGTCGCCCTCGTAGAGGAATTGGGCGACATAGCCGAAGAGCAGGGTCTGGGCGAAGGGTGAGGGTTGGCGCGTGGTCGTTTCCACGATCCGCAGCCCCCGGCCCTGCAGTTCGGCGGCGATCGAGCGTAGCGAGGGCAGGTCGTAGACGTCCTGCAGGCATTCGCGGACCGTCTCGAGGATGATCGGGAAGGAGGGGTATTTCCTGGCCACGTCCAGCAGCTGGGCCGAGCGTTGGCGTTGTTGCCACAGCGGGCTGCGTTTGGCCGGGTTCTGCCGAGGCAGCAGCAAGGCCCGGGCCGCACATTCGCGGAAACGCGAAGCGAACAGGGCCGAGCCACCCACCTCGTTCGTCACGATGGCATCCAGCTCCTCGGGATCGAAGAGGAAGAGCTCGGCCCCGGGCGGCTCGTCGTCCATCATCGGCACACGCAGGACGATCCCGTCGTCGGCGGCCATCGCCGACCCGTCCATCCCGAAGCGTTCGTGCAGCCGGGCCCCCACGGCCAACGCCCAGGGGGCGTGCACCGGCATGCCAAACGGGGAGTGCAGGACCACCCGCCAGTCGCCGAGCTCGTCCTGGAAGCGTTCAACCACCAAGGTGGTGTCGCTGGGGATGATGCTGGTGGCTTCCTGCTGTTCGGCCAGGTAACCGGTGAGGTTGGCCGCGGCCCAGCCGTCCAGGCCGATCGCTGCCAGCCGGGCCCCGGCATCGTCGTCGCCGGCTCCGCCAATTTCGCGGCGGAACCTGCCCAACGCCCGGCCCAGCTCGGCGGGACGACCCAGCGAGTCGCCCTTCCAGAAGGGGAGTTTGCCGGGCTGGCCGAAGGCGGGGGAGACCAGGACCCGGTCGTGGGTGATGTCCTCGATCTTCCAGCTCGTCGCCCCCAAGGCAAAGACGTCGCCGACCCGGGATTCGTAGACCATCTCCTCGTCGAGTTCGCCCACCCGGCGCCCGCCGCCACTCTGGTCCTCGGTGCCGATCAAAAAGACCCCGAACATGCCCCGGTCCGGGATGGTGCCCCCGGAGGTCACGGCCAGGCGTTGGGCCCCGGGGCGACCGGACAGGGTGCCGGCATCGCGGTCCCAGATGATGCGTGGACGTAGTTCGGCGAACTCATCGGAGGGGTATTTGCCGGCCAAGAGGTCAAGGGTCGCGTCGAAGGCCGAACGGGGCAGCGCGGCAAAGGGCGCCGACCGGCGGACGACGTCGAACCATTCCTCCGCATCGACCTCACCCAACGCTGCGGCGGCGACGGTCTGCTGGGCCAGGATATCCAGCGGGTTCGCCGGAATGGATAACGCCTCGATGGCCCCGGAGCGCATGCGTTCGACGGTGATCGCCGTATTGACCAGATCCGAGCGCTGCTTGGGGAAGAAGACCCCGGTGGAGACTTCCCCGACCTGGTGTCCGGCCCGGCCCACGCGTTGCAGTCCGGAGGCCACCGAATGGGGGGATTCGACCTGGATGACCAGATCGACCAGGCCCATGTCGATGCCCAGTTCCAACGAGGAGGTGGCCACGACGCAGCGCAAGCGCCCGGACTTCAGGTCATCCTCGATGTCGGCGCGTTGGTCCTTGGAGACCGACCCGTGGTGGGCCCGGGCCAGCACGGCCTCGGCGCCTGAGCTGGCCCCGGCCTGCGCCATGACCTGCGCGGGCGGATGCTGCGGTTCGGGGGCGATGGTCGGTCCGGTGGCCGGTTCGCTGGCCGATGCGGCCCACGGATCTGAGCCGGTCAGTTCCTGCCGGGCCGCGTGGATCTCGTTCAGGTTCGCCGTCAGCCGTTCGGCCAGGCGCCGGGAGTTCGCGAAGACGATCGTGGAACGGTTGGCCTCGATGAGGTCCACGATCTTCTCCTCCACATGCGGCCAGATGCTTGCCTGCGGTTGGAAGCCGGCCAGTTCGTCGAGCTCGCTGGCTTCGGCGGCTGCGGGCAGGTTCGTCATGTCCTCCACGGGGACGGTGACCGTCAGGTCCCAGGTCTTCTGAGAGGGCGGAGCCACGATGTCCACCGGCCGGGACCCGCCCAGGAACCGGGCGACCTCGGCCCGGGGTTCGACGGTGGCCGAGAGCCCGATGCGCTGGGCCGGGGTTGTCAGCAGGGCATCGAGCCGTTCGAGCGAGACCGCCAGATGGGCCCCGCGTTTGGTGCCGGCGACGGCGTGAACCTCGTCGATGATGACCGTGTCGATGCCGGTCAGTGTCTCCCGGGCCTTGGAAGTCAGCATCAGGAACAGTGACTCGGGGGTGGTGATGAGGATATCCGGCGGACTCGTCAGCAGTTTGCGGCGGTCATTGGCCGGGGTGTCTCCCGAACGCACGCCAACACTGACCTCGGGGGCCGGCAGGCCGAGTCGTTGGGCCATCCGGGTGATCCCGATCAGCGGTGCGCGCAGGTTGCGTTCGACGTCGACGCCAAGCGCCTTCAGCGGAGAGATGTACAGGACCCGGGTCTTGCGTTTCGGGGCCTTCGCCTTCTTCCCGGGTGCAGCGACTGCATCGTCGGCATCGAGGGTGGGCAGTGCCGGTGGTTCGGTGCTGTTTCGGATGAACCCGTCCAGGGCCCAGAGGAAGGCGGAGAGGGTTTTGCCCGAACCGGTCGGGGCGACGACCAGGGCGTTGCTGCCCGCGGAAACGGCGTCCCAGGCGCCGAGCTGGGCGGCCGTCGGCGCGGCAAAGGCACCCGTGAACCACTCGCGGGTCGCGGGCGTGAACTTCTGGAGCACTGCGGCTGCTGCGGGCTTTTCTGCCATCGCTGAAAGCCTACGCCGAAGCACCGACGAGTTGGCGCGGGGGCGGTCGGGGCACCTCGGCACCATTATTGGTGGTGGTACGGCCGCCCTCCGGCGATTTCCTGGGCACGGTAGAGCTGTTCGGCCACCACGAGCCGGACCAGTTGGTGGGGGAAGACCAGCTTGGACAGGCTCCAGGTGAAGTCGGCCCGCTGGTGCACCGACCTGTCCACCCCGTAGGCGCCGCCGATGACCAGCACCACCGGGCGTGCGGTATCCAGCGGCTGTTGCAGGGCACGGGCCAGGGCCGGGGAATCGATGTTCTTCCCGCGTTCGTCCAGCAGGACCACATGGTCCCGTGGCTGGACCTTGGCCAGGATGCGGGCGGATTCCTCAGTGCGTGCGGCATCGCCTTCCCGGGACGAATGCGGCAGCAGGGCCCAGGACACGTCGAAGGGTTTCTTCATCCGCTTCGAATAGCGCTCGATGCCCTCGGCCACCCACGACTCGTGCTTCTTCCCGATGGCCAGTATGCGCAGCGTCATGGCATTAGTCTGACAGGCATGCCCACTTCCTGTTCACCCGAGCCTCCCCCACGGGGGCATCCGGTCGCCGACGCCGCGGCACGCAGGCTGCCCTCGCGACTCGGGGCCTATGGTGCCTTGTGGATCACGCTGGTCATCGGCGCCTCCTTCGTCACCCTAATGACCCTCTTTGCCGCCAATATCTACGAATCCCTGGCGGAGAAGGACAACCTGGCCGCAGTGGACCGGCCGTTACTGGCCTGGGTGATGACGTGGCGCAGCCCGCTGGCCGACACAGCGGTCACCTGGTTCACCAACACCGGCTCGGTCATCGGGATGTCGATTATTGCCCTGGCAGCGATCGCCGTGCTGACGCGGATCCGTCGGTCCTGGCGGCCGCTGCTGCTTATCGGTGCGGCGGGGGCCGGCTCCGTGGTGATGACCATTGCAGGCAAGGATCTGATCGGGCGGACCCGGCCACCGATGGCCGACGCCGTCCCGCCCTATGAAACCTCGCCGTCGTTCCCCTCCGGGCATACGCTCAACGCGACGGCGATCATCATGGTCATCGCCTATTTGTGGTTCCTGCAGCTCGAACGCCGCTGGACCCGGGCGCTGAAGGTCGCCGGCTGTGTGGCCTATGTGGTCCTCATCGGCGGCAGCCGCATCTATCTGGGCCACCATTGGTTCACGGATGTCGCCGTGGCCTGGGCACTCGGGCTGGGCTGGGCGGCGTTGGTGGTGTTGGCGCACCACGTCTTCCACACCGTCCGCCGCGTCAGGCGCGAGCAGGGATCAGCCCAGACGTAGGCCTTGCCGGGGGACAGATCATTGTCCCGACTGGTGCTTCAACCCGGACAGCACGTCATGGTTCAGCTGGGAGATCATGTCCAAGGGGATGCCCGCCGGGCAGACCGCGGTGCATTCACCGATCTGCGTGCAGCCGCCGAAGCCCTCGGCATCGTGCTGTTCGACCATCGCCAGGGCCCGCTCGTCCCGTTCGGGCTGGCCCTGGGGCAGCGAACCGAGGTGGGTGATCTTGGCGCCGAGGAACAACGACGCCGAACCGTTGGGGCAGGCGGCCACGCAGGCCCCGCAGCCGATGCATGCCGCGGCGTCGAAGGCCCGGTCGGCATCCTTCTTCGGCACGGTGACGGCGTTGGCGTCCGCCGCGGCGCCGGTGGGGGCGCTGACGTAACCGCCGGCTTCGATGATCCGGTCCAGGGCGCTGCGGTCCACCACCAGATCCCGGATCACCGGGAACGCCGTCGAACGCCAGGGTTCGACGTCGATGACCTGGCCGTCCTCGAAGTGGCGCATGTAGAGCTGGCAGGTGGTGGTCAACGCCTCGGGGCCGTGGGCCAGCCCGTTGATCACCAGGGAGCACATCCCGCAGATCCCCTCGCGGCAGTCGTGGTCGAAGGCCACCGGTTCCCCGCCGTTGAGCGTGAGGTCCTCGTTGAGCAGATCGAGGACCTCCAAAAACGACATGTCGGGGGAGATCTCGTCGACCTCGTAGGCCTCCATGGCCCCGGGCTGGTCCTGATGGTGTTGGCGCCAGATCCGCAATGTGATCTTCATTTGTAGCTCCTTTGCTGGACCTTGATGTTCTCGAATTCGAGGTGTTCACGGTGCAGTACCGGCTCGTCTCCATCGCCGCCGAATTCCCAGGCGGCCACGTAGCTGAAGTCCTCGTCCTGCCGCAGGGCCTCGCCGCCCTCGGTCTGGCTTTCGGAACGGAAATGCGCCCCGCAGGACTCCTCGCGGTGCAGTGCGTCGATGCACATCAGCTCCGCGAGCCCGAAGAAGTCGGCGACCCGGCCCGCCCGCTCCAGGGACTGGTTCAATTCCTCGTTGACCCCGGTGACCTTCACATCCGTCCAGAACTCGTCACGCAGCCGGCGGATCTCTTCGATGGCGTGGCTGAGTCCTTCGGCATTGCGTTCCATGCCGCAGTACTCCCAGACGATGGACCCGAGCTCTTTGTGGAAGGAATCCACCGAACGGCTCCCGTTGATGGACAGCAGCCGTTCGGTGCGTTCACGGACGCCCTCGGCGGCCTCGACGACGGCTGGATGGTTGGCGTCGACGTCGGCGGGCAACGGGTTGCGGGCCAGATAGTCGTTGATGGTCCCGGGCAGCACGAAGTAGCCGTCGGCCAACCCCTGCATCAGGGCGCTGGCGCCGAGCCGGTTGGCGCCGTGGTCGGAGAAGTTCGCCTCGCCGATGACGAAGAGACCGGGGATGGAGCTTTGCAGGTCGTAATCCACCCACAGCCCGCCCATCGTGTAGTGGATGGCCGGATAGATGCGCATGGGCGCCTGATAGGGGTCCTCGTCGGTGATCTTGGCGTACATGTCGAAGAGGTTGCCGTATTTCTCCTCGATGACGTGCCGGCCCAACCGCTTGATGGCGTGGGTGAGATCCAGATAGACCCCCAGGCCTCCCGGGCCCACGCCGCGGCCCTCGTCGCATTGCTTCTTCGCCGCCCGCGAGGCCACGTCCCGGGGGACCAGGTTGCCGAAGGCCGGGTAGACCCGTTCCAGGTAGTAGTCGCGTTCGTCCTCGGGGATGTCCGCCGGGGCCCGGTCGTCGCCGGCCTTGACCGGCACCCAGATCCGTCCGTCGTTGCGCAACGATTCGCTCATCAGGGTCAGCTTCGACTGGTGGTCCCCGCTGACCGGGATGCAGGTGGGGTGGATCTGCGTATAGCAGGGGTTGGCGAAATAGGCGCCCTTGCGGTGGGCCCGCCAGCTGGCGGTGACATTGCAGCCCATCGCATTGGTGGAGAGGTAGTAGACGTTGCCGTAGCCGCCGCTGGCCAGTACGACCGCGTCGGCCAGATGCGTCTCGAATTCGCCGGTGACCATGTCCCGGACCACCACCCCGCGGGCCTTGCCGTCGATGACGATCAGGTCCAGCATCTCGTGCCGGGTGTTCAACTCCACGGTCCCGGCCCCCACCTGGCGCTCCAGCGCCTGGTAGGCGCCCAGCAGCAGCTGCTGACCGGTCTGCCCGCGGGCGTAGAACGTCCGGGAGACCTGGACGCCACCGAAGGAACGGGTATCCAGCAGGCCGCCGTATTCGCGGGCGAAGGGGACCCCCTGGGCCACTGCCTGGTCGATGATCGCCGCACTGACCTGGGCCAGGCGGTAGACGTTGGATTCGCGTGAACGGTAGTCCCCGCCCTTGACCGTGTCGTAGAACAGCCGGTGGATGCTGTCCCCGTCGTTGCGGTAGTCCTTCGCCGCGTTGATCCCGCCCTGGGCGGCGATGCTGTGGGCCCGGCGGGCGCTGTCCTGATAGCAGAAGACCTTCACGTTGTAGCCGGCCTCACCCAGGGTCGCCGCCGCGGACCCACCGGCGAGCCCGGTGCCGATGACGATGATGGAGACCTTGCGCCGGTTGGCCGGACTGATCAGCTTGGCCTCGAAACGTCGTTTGTCCCAGCGGTCCTTCAGCGGCCCGCCGGGGTCCTGAGTGTCCTGCAGCGGGTCGCCTTCGGTGAAGTAATCGTTCATCATGCTCCTACCCATCCGATCAAGATGCTCAGTGGTGGTACGAGGAAGCCGACGATGATCACGAAGGTGACCACGTAGGCCAGCCCATTGAGCCGGCGTCGTACCGCGATGCTGGTGTTTGCGCCCAGGGAGGCGAAGGCGCTCCAGATGCCGTGGCGCAGGTGGAAGCCCAGGGCGATGAGCGCGATGACATAGGAGAGCACCACCCACCAGATGGAGAAGCCGTTGACCATCCGCTCATAGGCGCTGTCCGAGGCTCCGCCGGGGTGGATGACGTTCCCGGTCAGATGCAGCAGGTGGTAGACGACGAACAGGGCGATCGTCACCCCGCCCCAGCGCATCGTGAAGGAGGCATAGCTGCGTTGCACGCCGCGGCGGTTCTGCGTGGTCTGGTACCGCCAGCCGCCCCCGCCGGCGGTGGCCGCCCGGGACCGGTGCCAGAGCACGAAGGCCGCCCAGATGTGGGCGCCGACGCTGATCAGCAGGATCACGCGCAGGATCCACAGGGCCCCGGCATAGGGAAGCAGGGGCTCGAGGATCGTGCGCAGGTACGCCGAGTAGCCGTCGAAGGCCTCCTGGCCCGCGAAGACCTTCAGGTTCCCGTACATATGCGCGATCAGGAACAGCACCATGATTAGCCCGCCCACGGCCATGACCGCATGCAGGACGGCCGAGGAGCGCAGCACCGGGACCCGCCCGCGCTTGGTGTCGGTGGCACTCATGACGAAAGCAACTGACGCAGGACGTAGGGCAGGATGCCCCCGTGGACGAAATACCCTTCCTCGGCGGGGGTGTCGATCCTGACCTTCGCAGTGATCTCCCGGGTCTTCTCGCCGTCGTCGACGCGCACGGTGACTTCCTTCGGCAGCGGGGACGCACCTTCGATGCCGACGACGGAATAGGTCTCCTCCCCGGTCAACCCATGGGTATCGGCCCTTTCGCCGTCCAGGAACTGCAACGGCAGCACGCCCATGCCGATCAGGTTCGACCGGTGGATCCGCTCGTAGGAGACGGCCAGCACCGCCTTGACGCCCAGCAGCGTGGTGCCCTTGGCCGCCCAGTCGCGGGAAGACCCCGACCCGTAGTCCGAACCCGCCAGCACGACCAGCGGGACCTGGTCGCCGATGTAGCGGGTGGAGGCGTCGAAGATGCTCATGCGCTCGCCGTCGGGCAGATGCCTGGTGACGCCGCCTTCGACCCCGGGGACGAGCCGGTTGCGCAGCCTCACGTTGGCGAAGGTGCCGCGGATCATCACGTGGTGGTTCCCGCGCCGTGATCCGTAGGAGTTGAAGTCCTTCGGCTCGATTCCCAGGTCCTGCAGGTATTTGCCGGCGGGGGAATCGGCCTTGATGGCGCCAGCCGGGGAGATGTGGTCGGTGGTCACCGAATCCCCGAGGTAGGCCAGTACACGGGCGTCGTGGATGTCCGTGAGCGGCGGTGGGTCCAGCGTCATGCCGTCGAAGTAGGGTGGACGCTGGATGTAGCTGGAATCGGGCTGCCAGGCGAACTGGTCGCCTTTGGGGATCGTCATGCCGCGCCAGTTCTCGTCACCGTGGTAGACGTCGAGATAGCCTTCGGTGAACATCTTCGCTTCGAGGTTCGCGTCGACGACGTCCTTGATCTCGTCGGTGCTGGGCCAGATATCGCGCAGGTAGACCGGCTTGCCCTCGGGGTCGTGGCCGAGTGGATCCTTGAGCATGTCGGTGCGCATGGTCCCGGCCAGGGCGTAGGCGATGACCAACGGTGGTGAGGCCAGGAAGTTCATCTGGACCTCGGAATGGATCCGGCCCTCGAAGTTGCGGTTGCCCGACAGGACCGAGGCGACCGTGAGGTTCTTCTCCGAGGCCGCGGCGCTGACTTCGGGGATCAACGGCCCCGAGTTGCCGATGCAGGTGGTGCAGCCGTAGCCGACCAGGTTGAAACCCAGCTTCTCCAGATACGGTGTCAGCCCCGAACGGTCGTAGTAGTCGGTGACCACGCGTGAACCGGGGGCCAGGGTGGTCTTCACCCACGGCTGGCTGGACAGGCCGCGTTCCACGGCCTTCTTGGCCAGCAGGGCCGCCCCGATCATCACCGAGGGGTTGGAGGTGTTGGTGCAGGAGGTGATGGCGGCGATGACCACGGCACCGTTGTCGATGCTGGTCTTCCGGCCGCCCAGCAGCAGTTCGGAGGGGTCCGAGGGCCAGGCGTCCTGGACATTGCCGTCGTCGTCGTAGGTCCGCGGCGGGTCGTCGCGCTGGATGCGGGTGCTGATGGCGACCGGATCGCTGGCGGGGAAGGAGTCCTCGACGGCGGAGTCGAGCCCTCCGGCGATGGCGTCGGCGTGGGTCTGCCCGGCCAGCAGCCGGCGGATGACCTGCGGCGACTTCGCCAGCGGGATGCGGTCCTGGGGACGCTTCGGGCCAGCGATCGAGGGGGAGACCGTCGAAAGGTCCAGCTCGACGATCTGGCTGTATTCCGGGACGTGGTCGGGATCGTGCCACAGTCCTTGTTCCTTGGCATAGGCCTCGACCAGCCGGATCTGGTGCTCTTCGCGTCCGGTGAGGCGCAGGTAGTTCAGTGTTTCGTCGTCGATCGGGAAGATGGAGGCGGTCGAACCGTATTCGGGGCTCATGTTGCCCAACGTCGCCCGTGTGGCCAACGGGACGTTGCCGACACCGGGGCCGAAGAAATCGACGAACTTCCCCACCACCCTGACCTTGCGCAGCAGCTCGGCCACGGTGAGGACCAGGTCGGTGGCGGTGGTGCCCTCGGGCAGCTCCCCGGATAGCTTGAGTCCGACGACCTGCGGGATCAACATGCTCATCGGCTGGCCCAGCATGGATGCTTCGGCTTCGATCCCGCCGACACCCCAGCCCAGCACGCCGAGGCCGTTGACCATGGGGGTATGCGAATCCGTGCCGACCAGGGTGTCCGGATAGGCCTGGGGGCCGCGGGGTCCTTCCCGGGTGAAGACGACCCGGGCCAGGTATTCGAGGTTGACCTGGTGGCAGATGCCGGTGTCCGGGGGAACCACCAGGAAGTCGTCAAAGGACTGCTGGCCCCACCGCAATAGCTGGTAGCGCTCCTGGTTGCGGCCGAATTCCAGTTCGGCGTTCACCCCGAAGGCGTCGGGGCGGGCGAACACATCGGCAATCACCGAGTGGTCGATCACCAGTTCCGCGGGGATCAGTGGGTTGATCTTCCTCGGATCGCCACCGAGATCGGTCATGGCGTCGCGCATGGCGACCAGGTCCACCACGCAGGGGACCCCGGTGAAGTCCTGCATCAGGACCCGGGCCGGGGTGTATTGGATCTCCGAGTTGGTTTCGGAGTTGGCATCCCAGTTGGCCATCGCGTTGATTTGTTCGTCCGTGACCAGATGCCCGTCTTCGTTACGCAGCAGGTTCTCCAGCAGGACCTTGAGGCTGTAGGGCAGACGGTCGGAGCCCTTGATGCGATCCAGCCGGTAGATCTCGTATCTCGTGTCATCGACCTGCAGTTCAGAGCGGGTGTCGAAACTGTTCTGCATTTTGGGGGCACCTGGCTTTTCGTGTCGAAGCGAACTCCACCGGGCCGGTGGTCCCCAACGTACGCCGAGATGACGCAAGAGACCATGACATTAGTCGTCCAATCTAGGGGAGCCCCGGACGCCCATCCAATAAAAACGTGATCGGGGGCACATCAGCTGTGTTTGGCCGTAGGATGGAACCACAGTGCGCCGCAGGTGGAAAGGGCAGCCCGCGGCTTCGAGCCGCAGGAACGCGGATGCAGTGCCCTGTGGTGTTGCCGGGAGGCTGACGATGAAGAAGTTTTCCCTGACGGCGCTGGGACGCCGCCACCTGGAAACGGCCAGCTGCGCCGGTAGCGGGCGCAGCGCCAGCACGGTATACGGCGGACACGAGCACGTCCTGCGCCAAACCGTCATTGCACTGAAGGCCGGACAGGAACTGAACGAACACGTGAACCCGGGCGAGGCCACCGTCCTGGTCATGAGCGGGAAGGTGTCGCTGTCCTCGCGCGGTGAGAGCTGGGAAGGCAGCGCAGTGGACCTGTTGGTCGTGCCCCAGGGTTTCTACGCCGTGGAGGCCCTGGAGGATTCGGTGTTGGTCCTCACCGTGGCGAAAACCGACCGGGGGCCCATGGCCACCGATCAGTCCTGGCAGGACAAGGCGCGTGGCAAGGCGGGCAGGGGCCCGGCTTCGACGCCACGCACCGATCGGCATGCCGACCCCGTCGGGGCCGAGGCGCTGGCCCACGAATAGAACTGGTGCTTCAGTGTCCGGCGGCGGCAGCCAATCGCCGCCGGTCGAGGATCATGGTCCAGCAACGACCGGAATCCACGATGCGATCGGCCCGCAGCCGGCTCATGACCCTGCTGGCCGTTTCCGGGGTCACCCCGGTCAGCGCAGCAAGGTCGGCACGGGTCAGCGGGATGGGCAGATCGATGCATCCCTTCCGCGGCTCACCGAAGGTATCGGCAAGTTCCAGGAGCCGGGCCGCGATCCGCACCCCGGCTTCTTCACTGGAGAGCCGGCGGATGCGTTGTTGTGCTCTTTCGTGTCGGTGGGCCAGTTCGTCCAACACCCCGAGGGCCAGATCCGCACGGGTCTCCAGCATGGCCCTGAATGCAGCGGCCGGTATGGCCAGCAGCTGGCTGTGGGTCAGTGCCGTCGCGGTGTCGGGGTATCCGGTTCCCCTGGACCCGCTGACGGCTCCGAAGACCGCCGGTGGGCCGAAGATATCGAATACGACGTCCTGACCTCGGCGTGAGGGCCGACTGATCTTGACGGCTCCGGTGGCCAGGATGAACAAGTAGTCCGCATCGTCTCCATGGCCGTGGACCAGATCCCCGGGCCACCGCTGCAGCATTTGTGTATGGATTTCAAGGGCCAGCAGGTCCGCATCGGAGAAGCTGCCCACCAGGGGAGTACGGCGCAGTAGCCGCAAACTCGTTCGTTGTCGGTCGTCGGTGACCGCCGTCGCGGTCGGGAACGACGGCGGCGCCTGTTCCTTGAACATATGACTCAACCTTCCCCCACCGAAGCGCACGGCGGACTGGTTGGCCCCGCCAGCGGTCGACTCCCACGGATCGGACGTTTTCAGCCTAGATGGACTTCGGGAATCAGACCATGGGGTGGGCATGAAAAAGGCGTTTGCATCGTTGTTTTCCAACGATGCAAACGCCTTCCCACTGGCGGTGACGGTGGGATTTGAAACCTCTCACAAGGCAAATGCTTACGCAGAAGCTGCATGATCTAGGGAATTTTTATCACTCAACGTCATGCTCAATCATCACGAATTGCGGTCAGATGTTGCCAAAATGTTGCCAGGGATCGTTAGCCCAAGGGAGGATTTCCCTCTAGCGGGTCGTCTCCATTGTTCGGAGGTTGCGTCTCCGCACCCTCTAGACTCTGCTCGGCGAGCAGGAGAGAGGCCATAGCATTCGGTGGCACTTGCCGAAAGGTGTCCTTGGGTGATTCAGGGAGATAGAGGCGAAAGGGCCAACGGTCGTCTTGGTGGCAAGCGTGGCAGACATCAATTATCTGGCTGGCCTCCATCGACTCGCCATTGAGCGCTGACACGGCTGTATTGACTGCATCGTTCGATTCGCGGTCGATAGCGAAGACTGGATACGCACGGGCGTGCCAAACCCCTTTCAGGATATGGGAACCCCTGAAAGCAAAGTCATTGACATTGTGGGTCGTGGTGTCGACTTTGGAAGCTGTTGCGTCGTGAGCTGCCAAGGCCATCGCCCAAGCTACTTCGACTGACAAGGTGAAAAAGCGTCGCTCCGCCTGCCCTATGATTCTGAAGCCAGTGTCGATGCTTGGGCCGAAATAGTCGAAGAAATATTTTGTAAGCGCACGACTCTTTAGGGCTGCACTGTTTAGCCGCACAACAGAGTCGTCTGAACCTTCGTTGCCCGGATGTCGAGGAATTGTAGATTCGCTATCCGGGCCTGGGAAGGTTGCGATGAATGCTCCGCCTTTGAGCGCGAGACTACGATCAGCAAGGACTTCCTGTTCGTACTGGTCTACAGCGTCAAGCCAAACGCGAACGGCTCTGCTCACCGACGTTTCACTGGAGACGGAAACCTCAAAAATCAGCTCGTCACCAACACCTTTCCAAAGGACGAAGTCGGTTTTCCCATCGTCAAATTTCGTTTGGCGCCGATCCGCCCCCGCAAGGAATTGCGGAAATTCCCAATAGAAGCTGAGGAATATCTTTTGCCATCCCTGTTCTGACTGTTTGTAGTGCGTTGAACCAACCAAATCACACGAAAGGAAGAGCTTAGATTCTGCGTCGGCAGTTTTTTTGGCCAATGCCTATATCCCTAGTACCTGTGCGCGTACCTCCGCAGCCTTCGGCGATACGCCGAAAACCTCGGCTAGTGCGTTCCAATCCTGCCCGAGGCGTTCTTGGGCTGCACGGAATTCCCGCGCGGGCATGAGTAGCGACGCGGCGAAAATATTTGCTTGAGTCTCGACACGATTCTGCTGTCCGCGCTTAAAGGGTCTGGGGCCGGTCATTCCTGGCTCCAAGTAGTGGAGAAAGTAGTGGCCAAGTTCGTGAGCAATTGTGAAGCGGTCTCTGCGGTCAGAGGTCATTGGCGGCAGATGCACGACGAAGTCCCCCTGCTTATTGACTGTAAGAGCCTCTACCGCATAAAAGGACTCGGATATATCGACCTTGCCGCCTAGTTCTTTCAGCAACAGATCGATATCCACACGCCCACTTGGCTCATATGCGCGGTGATGTGCCCCTACCCTTTCCGCATAGTCGGAGATGGCCCTATTAGACAGCCTTGACGCTTCAGTTTGGGTAGCTGCGAGAGTCGACGGTTCCATGCTTCTATCTTACTCGGAGGGGGTGGATGCGCCTATTAGCCCCGCCTCATTTTTGGGTTCGTTGTATGAGGGGGCGCAAAGCGAGGCCAGCCGGGCAGGAGATCATAGCGGTGGGCAGGCGGCTACGTTTTCCCTGCGGGAAAGCCTAACTGCCAGCAGAGAAGCGTCACGGTAGCGTCACACCCTCAAGGACCTCTGACTAGGCCAAACGTGGGAGCTGTGACGCTCCGACGCTTGTGACGCTCCTACGGGCAAAGTATATGTTTGGTCCTTGAGCTGCTGGCCACGATGCCGCCGGCTACTGCTGCCACGTCGAGCTGTCGCGCTGTTGGCCGTTGCCTTGTGCTGCTGGCCATCTGGGTCTGGAGTGTTCCGCTGGCGTCGGCCGGCCGTGCTGGTAGGCGCCACTTTCTTTTCTTCCCAGAGAAGCGTCACGAGCGTCGGAGCGTCACAATCATGCTCTGACTAGGCTGTTCACTGTGACGCTTCGAAAATCAGTAGCGTCACAAGTGTCGGGAGTAGCGTCACAGCCAGCAGAGAAGCGTCACGGTAGCGTCACACCCTCAAGGACCTCTGACTAGGCCAAACGTGGGAGCTGTGACGCTCCGACGCTTGTGACGCTACTACGGGCAAAGTATATGTTTGGTCCTTGAGCTGCTGGCCACGATGCCGCCGGCTACTGCTGCCACGTCGAGCTGATGACCACGATCCCGAGGTGCCGCCCTGGTGCCGGCCTCTGCCACGTCGAGCGATGCCGCCGGCTACTGCTGCCACGGTGGTCTGATCCGTCCCGCTGGCATCCTCCACGCCTCAAGGCGCCATGAACAATGGCGGGTTGGCAGTCAGTGATGCTGCCAAGGCTGGATGCGGAAACGCGGCACCTGGTGACAGTGTGCGAAATCGGCAGTGAGTGCGCTAAGGTGAGAAACGAAAGAGGCCCGAGGGGCCTCATTCTTGCTATGCCTAAAAATGAAGTAAAGAACCCGAATCGGTTTGTTTCTGTGGACTCTCGTACTAATAGGGAACGAAACGTTCAGAATGGTTCTATTTTTCCGCATATTCTTCTGTTTTTCGTTTGTTTATCGAATATCCCGTTTTGTTTGGACCGGGGAAAAATGGAAATGGGGCGCGGGGCTTCCGAGGGGTCCTGAATTAAAAAACTCTCGCCCGCTTTTACGCATCGACTACAAAGCACTCGGTTTCCCCGGCGGAAATTCTCGCGCTGAGAATCTGGCCGAAAATTGTGCAGCGACTCCGCGCTGCCTCGACGGCGCAGGTTCAGATGCTCGACGGTGAACGCATCGAGCGGGAGTCGCCGGCTGTACTCGTGCCAGCCCTTGCCATCATGAGCTGCTGCGATCCAACGGCGCCGCCGGCTGGTGATGCCACGTCGAGCTGGCATGCAGTTCTGGCACCGACAATGCCTGGTGCATGGTCGGGATGCTGGGGCTGGCGCTGGCGTGGCAGGGGGTGCCCTATCGCAGGGGGCATACCCTGCGCCTGTGGGGGGTGCCCTTGCCGACAGGGGTGCCCTGCTTCGTTATATGTATCGGGCGGCCCTATGTTCATGGTCCAGGCTGGCCTCGGTCAAGGTGTCGCCGTGTTGAGCGGGGGTGCTATTGTCCTGCTGCTGGCCTCTGCCATGTCGAGCTGCTGGCCACGATGCCGCCGGCTACTGATTCCGCGACGAGCTGCTGCGATCCCGAGGCGCCGCCCTGGTGCTGCCGGCCGTTGCCTTGTGCTGCCGGCCACCTGGGTCTGGAGTGTTCCGCTGGCGTCGGCCGACCATGCTAGTAGGCGCCACTTTCTTTTCTTGCCAGAGAAGCGTCACAAGCGTCGGAGCGTCACAGCCATGCTCTGACTAGGCCATTCACCGTGACGCTTCGAAAATCAGTAGCGTCACAAGAGTCGGGAGTAGCGTCACAGCCAGCAGAGAAGCGTCACGGTAGCGTCACACCCTCAAAGACATCTGACTAGGCCAAACGTGGGAGCTGTGACGCTCCGACGCTTGTGACGCTCCTATGGGCAAAGTATATGTTTGGTCCACGAGCTGCTGGCCAGCTCTGCGAAATGGCAATTCATCAGTGACCGAACGATCTATGACTATGCCAGGGGCGGGGGCCTCAGCCGGGCGCCACGCACAGCACAATGGGGCCGTCTCAGTAGCATTGCAACGACGACGGCCCCACTGCCTAATTCACTTGTTCAGAATACGATTCACGCCTTGTTCTTGAGGTAGTCCACAGCCACCTGTCGGGCGTCGCGCCCGTCCATCGTCTCGGGCTTGGCCAGATGCTCGGGGTAAGCCAGCTCCAGATTGAACAGGCAGTTCCAGCACGCGAGCACATCCATCTTTCTGCCGTGCTTCCCGCCGATGGTGTCCACGTGCACGTTGCCGTTGACGTCACCGCACACACTGCAGGTGTGTTGTGTCGTCCAGAACTTTCTCAGTTGCTGGTCCTCCAACGCGCGGCCGGCCGCCCTCAAGCGTGCATTGTGAACTACCCGCCCAAAGTCCCGGGCCGTCTTGATCGGGTCGGTGTGATCGTCAACCAGTCGGGCAGCCGCCTCGGGGTCACGCTCTATGTACGACTCGCTCATTCGGAACGGGCTGCGGCGTCCGACTCGTTCGGCATGCAGCTCCAATCCAACGTCAGCCGTTGCATCGCTTTCGTCCTGCTCGGTCGGTTCGGCGTCCACATACAGTTCTCGGAGCTGCTGCGGCACGTAGTACGTGCTGGCCTTGTCGTCGTGGCCGGCGGGGAGGTTGACGGTTTCAGTGCTCATGTTGGCTTCCTGTTCTTGCTGCATTGCTGGTGCGTGGTCGGTGGTGGTCATGATGGCTTCGGGTTGGTCGGAGTAGCGCGGGCGGCGCCGGCTTCTTCTGGCTTTCATGCTGTATTCCTTTCGTTGGTAAGCCGTAGCTCTTTGATCTGTTGCGGTGCCTTGCCGCCCCACACGCCGTGCTGTTGGTGTGGGGAGTCGGTGGCCAACTTCAGGCAGGGCGCCCGGACCGGGCAGGAATGGCACAGTGCGGCGGCTGCTTGGTTTGTGTAGGAGTCCGTGGCGAACCATTCATCTGCATTTCCTTGCTGGCACGGCGTGAGCTGCTGGCCGGCTGGCTGGACTGCTGCCCATGGGTTGGGCCATCTTTTCGTCATGGTTTTTCCTAGCGCTACGGGGAGCAGGTGATATGTCGTGTGTGGCCTTGGCTGGCCATATCAGGGTGAATCTCGCCGTGGCACACGTCGCAGAATGTCGAGCTGTCCAGGCTGAGGAAAAGGCGCCGGCTTCCGGTGCCGGAGTCTCTGACTGGTTCGGCTACGGTGATGCCGGTTGCCGCCAGTGCCGGCGTGATCCGTTTGAGTCGTCCGCTGGCAGTGTGCGCGGCCTTGGGCCAAGTCCTTGGGGGTTTCTCTGGCGTTATCTCAGCCAGTAACTCACTCGCGGTGCCGCCCCACGAGTGCCGTTGAATCACGAGGTCACGCACGGCGCTGGCGAAAGCGTCACCCTCAATCACGTCGGCGGCTGCCGTCGTCGTCGCGGTCAAGTAGTCGGCTAGCGTGGTCCAGCCGGTCACTTGGTCAAGTGCTGCCAAGACTCGGGCAAAGTCAGCCATTCGCGGCATCTCGTCCAAGTGCACGCTAGGTAGTACCTCCAGCACCTGGGCAAGCAGGTCAAGAATTGCACCGTGGGTTTCCTGCCGCACTGCTTCGAATTGCTCGGACACTTGGCGTTCGGTGCGTCGGTCGGCCGCCGGGATGGGATCCAGCTCTACCTGTAGTAGTCGGTCGGCCACGTCGCCCTGGAGTGAGCCGGGGTCAATGCTGGTCATGCCCACGACGCGTTGGAAGTGCAGAACTGTCACGTCAAGGTCTGAGTACTTCTCGCGCTTCTTGTATCCGTCGCCGGTTACCGCTTTGCACAGTGCGTCTTGGAACCACGGCGGCAGATGTGAGACGTTATCGAGTCCAATGACGGGTTCCTGGTAGGCCGTGACTGCCCAATCGTCTGCGCTGACCGGTGCGGAACCAACGGGCGCCGGGGATGGGCTGACCAACGTAATCAGCATTTTTAGTGCCGTTGTCTTGGCAGTTCCTTGTTGGCCAATGAGTGCTAGGAAAGGGTGGGGAATGTCGGGGATGCACGCGGCCACGAGCCAGCCGGCCAAGAGTCGAAAGCTGCTTTCTGACGCGTTCACTAGGTGTTGGAATCCGTCGAGGTTGCCGCCCATTTTGGGGGCTGGCATTGGTGAAATGAGGGATGACCGGCGAAACAGAATAGGGGACTGGTCCAGTAGATCGACGCGGCCGGGGGCAACGGCGACGGCGTTACCCTCTGGAGTTCCCGCATCGATGATGATGGTTGGGCCTGTGCGACCGAACCGGAGAAAGACCGGAACCTCATCGGCCGTCAGCGCGTCACCCTCAAGTACGTTCAGCATTTCCTTTAGTGCCGTATCGCTGGGGGTGCGCTTCTTTTCGTCGTAGTACAGCTTCGCCAAGCGCTGCCGTAGGCCTGCTTTTCCGCGCAGGTCGAGAGCGATGCTCGGCCGCTTGTGCTCCACGGCGTAGACCTTGCCCTCTGTACTCTTGACGACGCTATAGAGCGAACGGGCCATTTCAACGAGAATGGCGCTCTGTGATGGGGCCTCTCGTTTCGGGGCAACAGTCTTGCCGGCCGCCCGTTCCTTGGCGCTCGGTTCGGTATATGTGGAGCCGTCGTCATGGTCTTGGGCGCCGTCGCTGTAGCGATCGTCCGGTGGAACCGGGTGGTCAATCCCAGCATCAAAGGGCGGCGGGATTGGCGACCAGGCAGAAGACGCGAAAGGGTCTACGGGAGGGTGTCCGTAGTCGTATTCAGTCATGGCTTCTTTCGTCTCCTTTCGTGTTAGGTATTCAGTTGGCGTCTGAGGCGCACTATTTCGGGGTCATATTTGCGAACGAGCGACATGGTGCCGGCGTCGTACCTGTTGAGGGCGACGCGTGCCCTAGCGCGGTCCTCTCCGGTTTCGGCCGTGGCCAGTTCCTCGGCCAGTTCGTCGCGGCGCTTCGTGCGTCTCCGCTCGGCCATGGGTGGCAAGCGTGAATATGCTGCCTTGCATTCAAGCTCGTTCACAGCTCACCGCCGGTGGACTGTTCTAGAGAGAGTGCGGCCGTGCAAAAGGCGGGCCTGGGTACGCGGGTCGGCCTGTGTTCCATCGTCAGTTCTTCTTTCGGTTCGGGGTTCGCTGTTGCTGTGCGAAATACAGCGGCATGATTACGAGCTGTGCCAGTGCGGAGCCAATGAGCAGGAAGCCTGCTACCTCGTCGGGGTTCACTGCTGGCCACTCGGGTACGGTGCCGCTGCTGTCATGGCCTGGAGCGTTGAGAGCACCTGTGGCAGATGCTCGACGGGAAACCTCAAGTGCTCCTTGCCATAGCCGCTGAACAGAACGACGTGCTGCGTTTCGGCCAGGATTCCCGGCACGACCTCGGCGCCGTACCAAATCGTCCCTAGCTCGTCTGCTGCCCAAGCGCTGGCATGTGTAGTCGCGTCTGGGGATGGCCGCCACTCGTTCACTGCGCCACTCGCTTATCTGTGCGCTCGAACGTTTGGCCGTTGAGAAATTCCTCTACGTCATCCCAGCGGTAGCGAACCGTGCGGGTATTCACGCGCACGAATTTCGGGCCTGTTCCCAAGTAGCGCTGCTGTGCAAGGCTCGCCGTGCTGACGCCCAAGTACTCGGCTACAGCGTCGGGCCTGACCAATCCTCGGGGCTTTTCTGTTTCTGCTGACATGGCTAGTTCCTCATTTAGATGCGTTGGATATCTGCTGACATCAAATAGACTAGGTGTTGAGTTGGATATCTGCAAGTTATTCAATTGAAACGTTTGCAAGATGCGGCAAGAATGCAGCTATGCCCTATTCCTGGAGCGCGGAAATTGCGCCAAATACCGAAGTTGAATGCGACGAACGCGGCGCCATTGTGCACGCGGCGGTGGTGATCAGGATTGACGACGGGCCGTGTTGCACGGTGGCGGCCGTCAACGATGGGAGGGGCGGGTATTTTGCTCGGTCTATGGCCGTCGAAAATGCCGACGGTTCACCTGTGACCGGGACGACGCTACGTAGCGTCAGGGTCTCCGAGATGCTCCAGAGGGTCGCAAGTTACCTGCTCCATTGGGCAGAAAAAATGCGACTCGAGGGGATCAGCAAGCCGGAGCCGGATGGCGGCCGGCAGCACACCTTAGACGATGGTGACGAGTGGTTTCTCCGACAGATTGGCGCCGCTTCGGGCAACGGGCCGGCCGATGCCGATTGGATATCGGAGCTTCGGGCGGCGGGACCATCGAGCCGCAAAGGTATGTATGCAATCGCCAAGCTGTACCGGATCGCAGAACGTCGGGCCGTAGCTCCAAATAAATTCATTCAGGAAGTACTGGCTATGAGTCCCGCGACGGCAAGTCATTGGGTCAAGCTCACCAGGGCAGCCGGCCATTTGCCTCCGAGTGCACGAAAGCCGAGGGCGTCAAGTGGCCTCGATTGAGCCATATACAAACAACGGTGGCAAGCGCTACCGGGTGCTCTATCGGACGCCTGAGCGCAAGCAGACGCAAAAGCGCGGATTCAAGACCAAGCGTGATGCTGAGCTGTTCCTAGCGTCTGTGGAAGTGAGCAAGGCAAAGGGCGAGTACATAGACCCGGCGGCGGCTCGTGTGACCATTGCGGAGCTGGGGCCGGCGTGGCTTGGCCGGCAAACACACTTGAAGCCGTCCGCGTTCCGGCCGGTGGAGAGTGCGTGGCGTATATACGTGTTGGCGCGGTGGGGGAGCGTTGCTGTATCGGATATACGCAAGACGGCGGTGCAGCAGTGGGTGTCTGAACTATCGAGCGGGGACGAAACGACAAAGCCGCCACGCAGGCCCAAGGGCGCAACGACGGTAATCAGGGCCTATGGCGTCTTGGCCGCCATTCTTGATGAAGCAGTGGACGACCGGCGAATACTGACCAATCCCTCGCGTGGCGTGAACCTGCCGCGCAAGGTAAAGAAAGCGCACGTGTACTTGTCCCACGAGCAGGTGCACGAGCTGGCCGCCGTATCAAAGTATCCGCTGCTCGTTCGCACCCTGGCCTACTGCGGTCTGCGTTGGGGCGAGGCGACCGGCCTCCGCGTGTGCGACGTGGACACGGGCCGAGGACGGCTGAATATTGAGCAGAATGCCGTAGCCGTCGGCGGCAAAATCATAGTAGGCACTCCGAAGAACCATCGGCGCCGTTCCGTGCCATTTCCGCGCTTCCTAGCTGATGGGCTGGCTGCTGAATGTGCCGGCCGGCATCGTGAGGACCTGGTGTTTCCTGGCCCTGATGGTAGTTACCTTAAAACGGCGCGGGTTCACGATGACAATTTCTCTTGGTTTGCGTCGGCCGTTCGCAAAGCCGACGTTCCGCGCATCACGCCGCACGACTTGAGGCATACCGCGGCCAGCTTCGCTGTGAGCGCCGGGGCCAACGTCAAGGCCGTGCAGCGAATACTTGGGCACAGCTCGGCCGCGATGACGCTGGACGTTTACGCTGACCTCTTTGACGACGACCTAGACGCCGTGAGCGTGGCTCTAGATAACGCCTATTCACGCTCAGGTGTTGCCAAAATGTTGCCAAACGCTTAGGTCGGAACAAAGATAAAGGCCCTACTTCCCCGGAATCTCGGGGGAGTAGGGCCTTTATATCTGGCGGTGACGGTGGGATTTGAACCCACGTTGGCTCTCACCAAACAACATTTCGAGTGTTGCACCATCGGCCGCTCGGACACGTCACCAGACTGGACTACTCTAGCGGACGGTTCGCGGCAGTCCCAAACCGGCAGCTCGGCTCAGCGCATGGAGCGGAAGAAGCCGGTCAGGAGGGACGCGCATTCATCCTCCATCACCCCGGGGAAGACCTCGACCCAGTGGTTCAACCGTGGTTCGCGCAGCACCTCGAACACGGAACCCGAGGCCCCGGCCTTCTCATCCCAGGCGCCGAAGACGACCCGCGGTATCCGGGCCAGCACGATCGCCCCGGCACACATGGCACAGGGCTCCAAGGTCACGACCAACGTGCAGTGCGCCAGCCGCCAGCCGTCGTCGTGCCCCGAATCCTTCAGGGCCGCGGCCGCGGCACGGATGGCCAGGACCTCGGCATGGGCGGTGGGATCCCCGCTGGCCTCGCGTTCGTTGCGGCCGGTGGCCACGATGGATCCGTCGGGACCGATGACGACGGCACCGATGGGCACGTCGGCGGTCGCAAGCGCCGCCCGGGCCTGATCCAGCGCCAGCTCCATCCACCGTGCGTGGTGCGCGTCATCCCGGATCACCCTCCAACCCTAGCCGAGCAGGCGGTTCGTGCTGGTAGTTTTATTCCATGCGCGTACAGGTAGTCGACCACCCGTTGGTGGCCCATAAGGTCTCGGTGCTCCGGGATAAGAACACCCCGTCCCCGGTCTTCCGGCAGCTCACCGATGAACTGGTGACCCTGCTGGCCTACGAGGCGACCCGTGAGGTCAGGACGACGCAGATCGAAGTCCAGACCCCGGTCGCCACGACCACCGGCACCGCCTTCGCCAAACCCACCCCCCTGGTGGTCCCGATCCTGCGGGCGGGCCTGGGCATGCTCGAAGGCATGACCCGGCTGGTTCCCACCGCGGAGGTCGGATTCCTGGGCATGGCCCGCAATGACACGACGCTGGACATCGTCACCTATGCGGAACGACTTCCCGATGACCTCACGGGCCGGCAGGTCTTCGTGCTGGACCCGATGCTCGCCACCGGGGGCACCCTGGTGGAATCCATCAAGTTCCTGTTCGAGCGCGGTGCCTCTGATGTCACCTGCATCTGCCTGATCGCCGCCCCCGAGGGGCTGGACCGGCTCGAAGAGATCTATGGGGATGACCCGAGGGTCCACCTGGTGTTGGGGGCCTTGGACGAGAAGCTGGATGAGAACGCCTACATCGTCCCGGGCCTCGGCGACGCCGGCGACCGGCTCTACGGGTTGGCCCACTAGCGGCTCCGTCGCGAACGGACCCGGCTCAGGGCCCGACGGTCGGTGGCTGTTCCGGCCGCGGAGGCACCTCCACGATCAGGGGCAGACTGACCTCGAAGACCGTGGCCCCCGGTTCGCTGGCCACCGAGATGGTGCCGCCATGGGATTCGACGATGCCGCGCACGATCGACAGGCCCAGCCCCACGGTTCCCTCGGCGCCGGAGCGGGCCCCGTCGCCCCGGGTGAACCGGGAGAAGACATGGGGCAGGAACTCCTGATCGATGCCCTGTCCGTCATCGGTGACGGTGAGGACCGCGTGGTGTCCGTCGGCGGAACGGAAGACCCCGGTTTCGATGGTGGTGCCCTCGACGGTGTGCTTGCGGGCGTTCGAAAGCAGGTTGTTCAGCACCCGGGCCAGCTGCCCAGCATCACCGCGCACGAGCACCGGTGCGTCCGGCAGGGAGAGCCGCCACTGGTGGCTCGGCGCCGCCACCTGGAAGTCCCTGGAGGTTTCCGCCGCCAACCGGGTCAGGTCCACCTCGGCCAGGGTTGGTTTCTGCCCTTCATCGAGCCGGGCCAGCAGGAGCAGGTTCTCCACCAGCGAGCCCATCCGGTGGCTTTGCGCGACCACGCGGTTCAGTGAGGTGCGTCCGTCGTCGCTGAGGTGTTCGGTGGCGGCGACGAGTTCCGAGTATCCGCGGATGGACGCCAGCGGGGTGCGCAGCTCATGGGAGGCGTCGGCGACGAAGCGGCGCATCCTGGCTTCGGATCGGCGTCGTACCTCGAGCGCCGACTCCACGTTGTCCAGCAGGGCATTCAGCGCGTGGCCCATGTTCCCCGCCTCGGTGCCGGGGTCGGCATCGGGAGTGGCGACACGTTGGGCGAGCCGGACTTCTCCGGCGTCCAGGGGAAGTGCGGCGACCGCACCGGCAACTTTCGATACGCGTTCGAACTGCAGCAGTGACCGGCGCACGATCACCGAGCCGATCAGCCCGATGGCCACGAGCCCGGAGGAGGCGACCAGCAGGATCGTCATGTCCAGGGCGAAGAGCGTGTCCCGGGTGCTCTCCACGGGCAGGCCGGTGATGAGGATGGCGCTCTTGCCATCGGCATCGGCCGTGGAGGGGGCGGCTGTGACGGCCATGAGCCGGTATTTGCCCACGGAGAGGTCCTCGGTCACCGGGGCCGCATCGGGGGTGACCGCGGCCAACTGCTGGGCGTCGTCCTTGTTCAACTGCTGGCCCTCGCCCGTGCGCTGGTCCAGGACACCGCCAATGAGGATGGTGGTCCCGACGATCCGGGCGTTGAGCGTCCCCGAACCTTGGCCGGGGGTGTTCAGCGGGTCGGGCATCTCGCTGCCCTGGCTGCCCTTGCCGCCCTGGCTTCCCTGGCTGCCATCGAAGCTCGCCGCCCGGTTGGAGGCCTGGTGGAGTTGTTCGTCCAGCTGGCTGTAGAGGCTGTTGCTCATCACCGTATGGGTGAAGACACCGATGACCAGGCAGATCAGTGCCAGCAGGCCGATCAAGGAGGCGGAGATGCGCGAGCGCAGGGTCCATCCGTGGGTCGTCGGCGGGGTGGGAACCGGATGGTCCGGTCGTGCCGGGGGAGTCGGGCGCGCCTGGTCGGCGGGGTGGGTCACGGTGCGGGCTTCAGGACATATCCGGCGCCACGCACGGTGTGGATCATGGGCTCCCGCCCGGCATCGATCTTCTTGCGCAGGTAGGAGATGTACAGCTCGACGATGTTGGCCTGGCCACCGAAGTCGTATTGCCAGACGCTGTCCAGGATCTGGTTCTTGGACATGACCCGGCGGGCGTTCTCCATCAGGTAGCGCAGCAGGTCGAATTCGGTGGCGGTCAGGTTCACGACCTGGCCGCTTCGGCTGACTTCACGCATGTCCATGTTCATGCTCAGGTCCCCGACGACGAGCTCGGCGGCATCGGCCTTCGCCGCACCGGAGCGTTCGACCAGCCGGTGCAGACGCAGGAGCACCTCCTCGAGGCTGAAGGGTTTGGTGACGTAGTCGTCCCCACCCAGGGACAACCCCTCGATCCGGTTCTCCACCGCATCCTTGGCCGTCAGGAACAGGGCCGGGACCTCGGGTTGGAAAGCCCGGATCTTCCGGAGGACCTCGGGGCCCTCGAAACCCGGAAGCATCCAATCCAGGACCAGGATGTCGGGGGAGAACGAACGGGCCTCCTGGACGGCCGAGGGGCCGTCCCCGGCCACCTTGACCTCCCACCCCAGCATGCGTGCCCCCATGCTGACCAGTTCGGCCAGCGACGGCTCGTCATCGACGACCAGGGCCCTGATGGGGGTGCCATCGGGGTGTTCCAGCCGCGGAAGCTGGTTGGGGGAGAACTGCGAGTTCGTCATATGTCGATACTCCTCTGCACCTATAGGGCCAAGCTGGGATTCCGCTGTGACCGAGCTGTGAAGCGCTGGTTCCTACAGTACCGGCGGAAGCGGCGGCTGTCCGCACGCCGGCAGCTTCCGCCGGTGGGCGGATAGTCAAGCGTGTGACCCGGGTTCGGCCCTGTCACGCATAAGTATGCGTTGCATGTTTTAGGATCATCAATCGAGTGGCCCATTGATCAGATCGAACAGTCGAATGACGGGTGCATGCCCAGACCGCATGATCCAAAGCGCTCACTTCAGAGAAGTGCATAATGTGAATCACCTCACAAATTCATGAATTTGTCTCAGTATGTGGACAAGTGCGATGAATATTACTTGCGGGTTCGAATTATTACGGCAACACTAGGTCTCGTGAACATCGATCCAGCAGCACTTGCGGCCCCCGGCCCCCGTTGGGGCCATGGTGTCGGACGTGCGCGCAGCTGTTGTCGAATGTCGGCCTAGTTTCTTCCCACCTCCAGAAGATCCGAAGCACGGATGAACCGCACGCCACGACCATGGCGTCGGCCAGCCGAACCAGACAGTTCACCGACTTTTCGCACAGTTAGAGGTTCCACCAATGTCCGTTACGTCCGGATACGTCCACATCTCCATCCGCAACGCCCAGAACCGCGCCGCTGCTGCCCAGCGCCAGGGCGCCGGCCACGGTGAATACGGGGCGCCCCAGGGATATCGCCAGCTGCACGCCGTCCCCTCCCCGCAGGACCACCCGCCGATGACCGCCCCGACCCCGGTCGTTGCCGGCAACGGAACCCCCGGACCGCAGTCGGTGGACCGGGACACCGAGGCCCGTGGATTCGTCCTCTATGTCGGTCTCGACGAGGCGACGGCCCAGGAACAGGGCACGTCGCTGGGCAAGCTGGCCACCCAGGTCCGTGCCTTCCTGCAGACCCTCTCGCCCAACGCCCAGACCCATGCCGCCGTCGCGCTGGCTCCGGCAAACGCCCCCGGGGAGAGCATCGACGTCGTGCGCCAGGCGCTGGGGGACCCCACGGTCGCCCGCCGGCCGCGCGGTGAGGTCATCCGCCACCAGCCGGCCGCCTCGCGTCCCTCGGGCGTGTTGATCGACCTCTCGCGCCGAGAGGTCCACCTGGACGGGGAAACGCTGAACCTCACGTTCAAGGAATTCGAGCTGCTCAACTATCTGGTGGAGAACGGGGCGCGCACCGTCGGCCGCGACGAGCTGCTGAGCAGCCTCTGGCGCAATGCCGAGGAGGTGCCGAATGAACGCACCATCGACGTGCACATCCGTCGCCTGCGCTCCAAGCTGGGACGTCTGGCCAATACGGTACGTACCGTCCGTGGCCAGGGCTACCGCTTCTACGAGCACCCCGAGGTCATCGTCTGGGCCGCACCGGAATACAGCATCTGATTCCTGCTCCATCCACGACGGCGGCGCCTGCTAGAGGGGCGCCGCCGTCGTCGTTCCTGCGTGGCCCCTAAGCTGGAGGCATGAGCCAGCACCACCTGAAACGCCTGATGCTCCTGCGCCACGCCAAATCCGATTTCCCCTTCGGCATCGAGGACCATGATCGGCCCCTGGCCACCCGGGGCAACCGCCAAGCCCCGTTCGCCGGGGCCTGGATGGTGAAGAACGGCTGGGTTCCGGATTCCATCCTGTGCTCGGATGCACTCCGTGCCCGGTCGACCTGCGCCTGGGTGTCCAGTGAGCTGGGGGAGAAGGGCCCGACGCCGTATCTGGATTCACGGGTCTACGGCGCCTCCGCCACGCAGCTGGTATCGGTGATCAACGAAACGCCGGAGACGGTGGGCACCTTGCTGGTGATCGGGCATCTGCCCACGGTCCAGGAGGTGGCCATGGCCCTGGCCTCGGTGGATTCCGAGGAGGAACCGGTCATGGAGCTGGCCACGCGGTACCCGACGCTGGGGCTGACCCTGCTGGAGACGGTCACACCCTGGGCCGAGCTCGATGGCCGTGATGCCCGGGTGAGTGGGTTCGTCGTTCCCCGGGAGTGAGGCCCGCTGCTCAGGCCACGCCGGTGAAGGCGCTGACGGCCTGCACGCAGGTGGCGATGCTCCGTTCGGGGTGGAATACATGGCGGTCGCGTCCGATGATCAGGACCGCCCCGAAGACGGCGGTGGCCATCGCCTCCCGGTCGGTGGCCCCCAGTCCCGGGTGGTTCCCCGTGGAGTACAGGCGGTCCAGTGCCTCCCGGATGACCCCGATGATCTCCCCGCGCAAGGTGGCCAGCGTCTCGCCCCAATCGCTGGGGGACTGCCACTGCTCGCTGATCCACAGTTGGGCGAAGGAGGGGTATTCGTCCATGAATTCCAGGGAGGCGGCCACCATGTCCCGGAAGCCCGAGGCCGGGTCCGGGTCGGCCGTGCCCTTCTCCAGCCGTTCGAAGAGCACATCGGCGCCGAAGCGCATCAGCTGGCCGATCAATTGGGCCTTCGACCCGAAATTATAGTAGACCGTTCCCTTGGAGACCCCGGCGGCGGCGGCGATCTCGTCGACCGTCACCCGGTGGTGTCCCCGGTCGCCGATCAGGTTCATCGAGGCTTCGAAGAGCCGGTGCTTGGAATCGGTGGCCCGCACCCGCCGGCGAGTGGTTTCGGCGAAGTCCGCGGCCTCCTGCAGGGGCTCGCTGAAGGCGGCGCTCATGCCGAGAGCTCCGGATGCAAGGTCTTCAGCGTCCACGTCTTGCCCCGGTGGACCGCGAGGAAGCTCATGAGCAGTCCGATGGCCGCGTAGCCCAGCAGGGCCAGCACCAGCGGGGCGAGTCCCTCGAGCGAGGCCCCGTACATCAGGTGGCGCAGCCCGGTGATCACATGTCCCATGGGCAGCAGGTTATGGGCCACATGCAGTGGCTCGGGGGTGGTCTCCCAGGGGAAGGTGCCTCCCGCGGAGACCAGTTGGAGGACCAGCAGCACGAGCACCACGAGCTTGCCGGGGGTGCCCAGCAGGGCACAGATGCCCTGGACGATGGCGGTGAAGGCGATGCTCGCCATCAGGAACAACCCCCAGGTCAGCCAGGGGTGGGCCGTTTGCAGGCCGAGTCCGAAGAGCACCACGCCGTAGAGCACCGTCGCCTGCAGCATCGACAGGAACACGAAGGGGAGCCACCCGCCGATCGCGATCTTCCAGGACGCCGCATTGGAGGCCAGGGCGCGTTGGGTGACCGGGCGCATGATCTGGACCAGGATGAAGGCGCCGATCCAGACGGCGAGCGTCATGAAGAAGGGGGCCAGGCCCTCGCCGTAGGTTCCTGCGCTGGCCTGGTCCGCCCGATCCACCGAGACCGGGTCGCCGATGACGTTGGAGACCTGCGTCTTTTGCTCGTCGGTGGGGTTGGGGACCTCCTTCGTCCCGTCGCTCAGCTTCCCGGCCAGGGTCCCGGAACCGTCGACCAGTTGGTCGGCACCGGATCCCAGATCGTTGACGCCCTCGCGCAGATCCGCGGTGCCACCGGTCAGGGTCCCGGTCCCCTCCACGAGCGAGGCCGCACCGCCGTCGAGCTTCTGGGCCCCGGCCAGGGCGTCCCGCTGCCCGTCCAGCAGGGTGTTGGCCCCGCTGGCGAGCTTCCCGGAAGCGGCGGAGAGCTGCTGGGCGCCGTCCGCGGCGTCGGAGACCCCGTTGGCCAGGGCCTGTGAGGAGTCCGCGAGGGTATCGGTGCCCGAGGCCAGGGAGCCCAGTCCGCCACTGAGTTTCTTGGCGCCGTCGGCGACCTGGCGGGAGCCGGTGCCCAGTTTGTCGATATTTGCCTTGGCGTTGGCCAGATCCTTCCTGGTCTTCTCCGCCTCCGCGGTCACTCCGGTATCGGCGCCCAGTTTCTTCACGGATTTGCGGGCCTCCGCGGCGTCTTCCTTCGTGATGACGTCGTCCTTGATCAGCTGGTCCACGGTGCCGTCCAGGCGGGACTGGGCGTCCTTCTCCAGGGCGGTGATGGTATCCGCAGCGTTGTCGACCTTGGCGCTGAGCTGTTCATTGCCGTCGGCGACCTGTTCCGCGCCGGCCGCCAGTTCCTTGCCGGCACTATTGGCCGAGGCGGCACCATCGGCGAGTTGGCGGGTCTTCTGTGGCAATTGGGCGGTCTTGGACTTCATGGTGCCCAGCCCCGAGGCAAGCTCGTCGGCGCCTCCCTGGAGCTGGCCCGCCCCGTTGGCCAGCTTCCCGGTCCCGGCGACCAGCTTCTGCTGCCCGTCGATCAGGGAGGAGGTCCCGCTCTTGAGCTGACGGGCCCCGTCGTCGAGCTTATTCGCGCCGGAATCCAACTGCTTGGCCCCGTCGGCGAGGGTTCCCACGCCCTCGTCGAGCTTGACGGTGCCATCGTGGAGTTCATCCGCCCCGTCGGCCGCCTTGGCCATCTGGGAGTGGATGCGCCCGAAGCCGGTCAGCAGGGTGTCCGCGGTTTCGGTGCCGACCTCCTGGGCGACCGTGTTGTGGACCTCCCCGGCGAGCTTATCGGCGAAGGTGCCGACCATGTAGTTGTTGGCGTCGTTGGTGGTGACCTCCAGGATCGCCTGTTTCGCGGCGTCGAAGTCCTCGGGGGAGGCGAGGTTCTTGGAGAAGTCGGCGGGGATGGTCATGGCGAAGGCGTATTCGCCGGTCCGCACCCCTTCTTCGGCGGCTTCCTCGGAGTCCACGACGTTCCATCCGAAGGTCGCGTCCTCCAGCAGGGACTCCACGACCTCGTCCCCGACGTGCAGGTCCTTGCCGTCCTGCTGGGAGCCCTGGTCCTCGTTGACCAGTGCCACCTTGACGTTGTCCAGGTTGGAGTACGGATCCCAGTTCGCGTACAGGTACAGGGCGCCATAGAGCAGGGGGACCAGGGTCATGGCGATGATCGCCATCCACGGCAGGACGCCGCTGGTCATGCGCTTGAGCTCGGACAGGGCCAGGCGAAGGGTGGTCATTCGGGGGACTCCGTGGGGTGGGGGAGGTTGTTGGCGCCGGCTTCGGCCACCGGTCCGGTCCATTCATCGGGGACGGTGCGGACGACGGCGACGATCGCCGGTTGGCGGCGGCCGGCTGCGGTCTGTTCCAGATGGGCGACCCATTCACCGTCGTTGATGCCATGGCGATCGGGGGTGTCGAAGATCAGCAAGGAGATGTCGTGCCCCTCCAGGGCCAGATGCGTGAGGATCCTCTGGCGGTCCAGGGGATCGATGGCGTCGACGAATTCACCGGCCAGGTGGGTGATGCGGTGGCGTTCGAGCCATGAATCGATGCTGCTGCGGCGCCAAAAGGGTCCGGGGTGCAGGGCCAGGTCCTCGGAGACCAGATCCCTGACCTTCAGGTGGGCCTCGGGTTCGTTGATCTCGGGGGAGTCGACGAGCATGCTGATGCCACGGACCGTGTCCAGGGCGGGGTCGCCTTCCCAGGCCACCGTGCCGGCGTCGGGGCGCATGCGGGCGCTGAGGGCCAGGGCCAGGGCGGTGCGGGTGGTCTGTGGTTCGGCGTGGACCAGCAGCAGTTCGCCGGAGGCGACCTTGAGGCTGGTGGGGTCCAGGAGCGGCGCGTGGCGGCCCTTGATGGATAGTTCGTCGGCGATGAGCACTTCACCATGCTAATCGAACTGACCGGTCAGTTCAATTAGAGGCGTCGTGGTTCTCGTCGCATGAGGGGGCGGGCACAAAAAAACCCCGTCGAAACGGGGTTTTTTCGTATGGTGCGCCCAAAGGGATTCGAACCCCTGACCTTCTGTTCCGTAGACAGACGCTCTATCCAGCTGAGCTATGGGCGCTTGGTCTGCGACACCGCCGCTGACCTCGAATAACTATACAGACAGTTGGCGGCGTCGCAAAATCGGGGCCGGCCTCGACCGGGTGGCCCCCGGGGAGCCTCAAGCCAACTATACCGGTCTACGTGACCTTAGTCACAATAGGGTATGGTGAAACCCCGAGAATCCGCGGATGGACGGCGGTCGAGTCCCCGACCGGGGAGGGAAGCGATCCGCGTCACCTCCGGAGCGGAGCGGCCCCGTCCTAGCATCGAGGGACCAGTACAAGCCCAATGGAGGGAATGGACATGAGCGAGCGCTCCGATCAAACGGTCCTCGACGCAGAGCGTCAGACCGCACCGACGACCCACGCAAAGCTACTGGCCTGGGTCGGCGACATTGTGGAGCTCACGCAGCCGGAGAGTGTCCACTGGGTCGACGGGAGCCAAGGGGAGGTCGACCGCCTCACTGGCGAGCTGGTCGACGCCGGGACTCTCGTACGACTGGATGAGGCGAAGTTCCCCAATTCCTTCGCCGCCTTCTCGGACCCCAAGGATGTGGCCCGGGTCGAAGAGCGGACCTTCATCTGTTCCCAGGACGAGCAGGATGCGGGGTTCACCAACAACTGGATGGACCCGCAGGAGATGAAGTCGATCCTCAATGACCGCTTCAGCGGTTCGATGCGGGGACGGACCATGTATGTCATCCCCTTCGTCATGGGTCCCCTTGATGCCGAGCACCCGCAATTCGGCGTGGAGATCACCGACTCCGCCTATGTGGTGGCCTCGATGCGGGTCATGGCACGCATCGGTGATGACGTGCTGGCCAAGATGGAAGCCACCGATGCCTTCTTCGTCCCGGCCGTGCACTCCGTCGGAGCCCCGCTGGCAGCCGGAGAGGCCGATGTCGCCTGGCCGTGCAACCCGGAGAAGTGGATCGTGCACTTCCCCGAGGAGCGGGCCATCTGGTCCTACGGCTCCGGGTACGGCGGCAACGCCCTGCTGGGCAAGAAGTGCTTTTCGCTGCGTATCGCCTCGGTCATGGGGCGGGACGAGGGGTGGCTGGCCGAGCATATGCTCATCCTCAAGCTCACCAGCCCCGAGGGCAGGAGCTACAACGTGGCGGGGGCATTCCCCTCCGCCTGCGGCAAGACGAACCTCGCCCTGCTGGAGCCGAGCATCGAAGGCTGGACCGCCGAGACCCTGGGCGATGACATCAACTGGATGCGCATCGGCAAGGAAGGCGAATTGCGCGGGGTCAATCCCGAATACGGGCTGTTCGGCGTCGCACCGGGGACCGGGTGGAGCACCAACCCCAACGCCATGCGCGCGATCACCAAGGGCAACTCCATCTTCACCAACGTCGCATTGACCGATGACGGCGGGGTCTGGTGGGAAGGGATGACCGACGAGGTGCCCGAGCACCTGACCGATTGGCTCGGCAACGACTGGACCCCGGGCTCCGGGACGAAGGCGGCGCACCCGAACTCGCGGTTCTGCACCCCGATCGACCAGCTCGATATGCTCTCGAAGGAGTTCTACAACCCCGAGGGCGTGGAGATCCACGCCATCCTCTTCGGTGGACGGCGCAAGACCACCATTCCCCTGGTGACCGAGGCCAGCTCGTGGACCAATGGCGTCTTCATGGGCTCCACGCTCTCCTCGGAGACCACGGCGGCCGCGGCCGGTGCCGTGGGCCGGGTGCGTCGGGACCCGATGGCGATGCTGCCCTTCATCGGGTACGACGCCGGTGACTACCTCAAGCACTGGGACTCCATTGAATCCAAGGCCGATCCGGCGCGTTTGCCGCGGATCTTCCTGGTCAACTGGTTCCGCCGCACCCCCGAGGGCGGATTCGCCTGGCCCGGGTTCAGCGACAACTCCCGCGTGCTGAAGTGGATCGTCGAGCGCATCGAAGGCACTGCGGACGCCCAGGAGACGCCGATCGGCATGGTGCCCACCGGCGACTCGATGGATCTCAGCGGCCTGGACTCGTTCACCGCCGAGGACCTCGAGGTGGCCGTGACGGTCGACCCGGAGGAGTGGAAGCGCGAACTGGCGGATATCGAGGAGTGGTACGCCAAATTCGGGCCCTCCCTGCCGCAGTCCCTGCAGGATGAGCTGGACGGGCTGAAGCAGCGCCTGGGCGCCTAGCCGGTTCCACCGCGAGGAGCACCAGGGGCGGGAACGTCCAGCGGACCATCAAGGATGGCCCGCTGGACGTTCCCGCCCCATATCCCTCAGCGGGACCGCCCGGTGGCGCGGAGGCACACGCTGGGCCGATAGGCGATAGTTCACCTAGCAGGCTGGCATGATGGACACATGATCCTCGCACGTTTGATCCTCGGGCTCCTGAGCTTGTCGCCGATGACCGGCTACGACCTGAAGAAGCATTTCGACTCGAGCATCAACCACTTCTGGAATGCCGATAAGGCACAGATCTACCGCACCCTGGCCCAACTGGTGGACCAGGGCCTGGCCACGGTCCGGACCGTTCCGCAGGAGAACTACCCGGCGCGCCAGGAGCACCACATCACCGAGGCGGGGCGGGCGGCTTTGCAGGACTGGCTGACCGGAACGCTGGACCGGCAGCCCGCCCGTGAGCCCTTCCTGGGCCGGATCTTCTTCTCCGGGGAGCTCGAGCGCCACGAGGTCCTGGAACTGCTTGCGGCACGTCGCACCGAGGCCGAGGACCTGCAGCGGTCCTACCGGGCCCTGCGCGCGGAATTGGACGAGGCCGCCCTGGCCGACCGACGCGGCTACCTGATGGCCGCCACGCTGGACCACGGCATCGCCCACGTCGGTGCCGAACTGAACTGGCTCGACTCCGTCGAAGGGAATCTGCCATGAACGAAAAGCCCACGGTGCCTCCCTCCGTCGGGGAACGCCCCGATCCGGCCGGCTACCCGGAGATCCACCCCCCGGTGCGTCCCCGCACGGACGGCAAACCAGCCCAGACGCTGGTCTTTCTCCATGGCGGCAACGTGGCCAACTGGATGTGGGATCCCCAGGTCAAGGCCTTCCCTGCCTATCGGATCTTCACCCCGCATCTGCCCGGGTTCGGCGGCCGGGCCGATGAGGACTGGCGCGGGCTCGATAGCGCCGCGGATGACGTCGCGGCCTTCATCGCCGAAGAGATCGAGGACGGCCGGGTCCACCTGGTTGGCCAGTCCCTGGGCGGCGTCGTGGGCCTGCGTGTACTGGCCCGGCATCCCGAGCTCTTCGCCAGTGCCCTGTTCACCGGGGCAGGGATCCGGCCGGTGGGGGCGGGAACGCGGTTATCCACGGCGGCGCAACTGCGATTAGGGGACGCCGAATGGTTCTGGAAGGTCCAGGCCGGGGCCTTCGGGATTCCCGCGAACTCCCGCAGGCTCTACTCCGAACATGGGCTGACCCTGCGTCCGGACAACATGAAGGCGATGCTGGACGAGGTCCAGGCGGGCGGCCTGCCCGACGGGCTGGGGGACTACACCGAACGCCTGATGATGGTCGCCGGGGCCCGTGAACCGGCCCTGGTGCGCAAGGGATTCGCCGATGTGGCCGCGGTTCGCCGGGACACGGTCTTCCGTCTGGCCCCGGGGCTGCACCATCAATGGAGCGTCGAGGATCCGTTGTTCTTCAACGCGATGGTCCGCGCCTGGATCGAACGCGGTGAGGTCCACCCCCGGCTCGGGCGGGTTCCCGGGCTCCACCAGGCAGACCCGGATCCCGCTGGAGACTGATTGGTCTGGATCGCGGTCTCCGCAAGGCTTCGCTGCGTCAGGTGCGGACGCGCCGTATCACCTCCGGGCCGTGGACGGCTACATGACATAGTCCATATACCGACGACCGCTCCGGGCAACCGCCTGCGTTCCTGCCAGGGGAGCAGCTGCAGAAGTTGCCCGGAACGTTGGAGGCGCCCGTTGCCTCCCGTGCGGACGCCGTCGTCGTACCCGGTGGATCAGTCGGTGCCGTTGCCGACGGGGATCGTCGCCTGGAGGTAGATGCTGGACCCCGAATCCGCGAATTCACGGCTCTTCGCCTGCAAACCGGCTTCGATGTCATCGGCCAGTGCCCGTTGGCGTTCGGTTCCCCCGAACTCCTCGCGGATGTCCTGGGAGATCCGCATCGAACAGAACTTCGGCCCGCACATGGAACAGAAGTGCGCGGTCTTGGCCGGCTCCGCAGGCAGCGTCTGGTCGTGGAACCGCTGGGCCGTGGCCGGATCCAGACCCAGGGCGAACTGGTCGTTCCAGCGGAACTCGAAGCGCGCGGCCGACAGGGCATCGTCGCGGGCCGTCGCCCCGGGATGCCCCTTGGCCACATCGGCGGCATGCGCGGCGATCTTATAGGTGATCACCCCGGTCTTCACGTCGTCCTTATCCGGCAGCCCCAGATGCTCCTTCGGGGTCACATAGCAGAGCATCGCCGTGCCGTAACGGGCGATCTCGGTGGCCCCGATGGCGCTGGTGATGTGGTCGTAGCCGGGGGCCGTATCGGTCACCAGCGGACCCAGGGTGTAGAACGGCGCCCCGTCGCAGAGCTCCTGCTGACGCTCGACGTTCTCGCGGACCAGATGCAGCGGGATATGTCCGGGTCCTTCCACCATCACCTGCACGTCGAACTGCCAGGCCCTGCGGGTCAACTCGGCCAGGGTATCGAGCTCAGCGAACTGGGCGGCGTCGTTGGCATCGGCCAGGGAGCCGGGGCGCAGCCCGTCACCGAGGGAGAAGGCGACGTCGTAGCGGGCGAAAATGGCGCAGAGCTCGTCGTAATGGGTGTAGAGGAAGTTCTCCTGGTGGTGGGCCAGGCACCACCCGGCCATGATCGATCCACCGCGGGAGACGATGCCGGTGACCCGGTCGGCGCTCAAGGGCACATGGCGCAGCAGCACCCCGGCATGAATGGTCATGTAGTCCACGCCCTGTTCGCATTGCTCGATGACGGTGTCGCGGAAGATCTCCCAGGTCAGTTTCGATGCATCCCCATCGACCTTCTCCAGCGCCTGGTAGATCGGCACGGTGCCGATGGGCACCGGGGAATTGCGGATCAGCCATTCGCGGGTGGTGTGGATGTCATCGCCGGTGGACAGGTCCATCACCGTATCGGCGCCCCATTGGGTGGCCCAGGTGAGCTTGTCGACCTCCTGGGCGATCGAGGAGGTGATGGCCGAGTTGCCGATGTTGGCGTTGATCTTGACCAGGAAGGCCTTGCCGATGATCATCGGCTCGGATTCGGGATGGTTGATGTTCACCGGGATGATCGCCCGTCCGGCGGCGACTTCGCGGCGGACCAATTCGACGTCGCAGTTCTCGCGCAGCGCCACATAGCGCATCTCGTCGGTGAGGGTGCCCTGTCGGGCGTAATGCATCTGCGTGACGGTACGCCCCTGGTGCGAGCGCCTCGGTACCGGGGTCGTGCCGCTCCATTCTGCCGAGGCGGCCCCGCGACGCACGGCGGACCGGCCGTCGTCGTGCAGGGTGCGTTGGCGACCGGCGTATTCGGCGGTGTCACCCCGGGCGGTGATCCATCGGGTGCGCGGACGCGGGAGGCCGACGGTCGGTTCGGAGCCCGGACCGGCGGTCCGATACGCCAGATGGGGCTCGTTGGCGCTGCCGTCGGGGGAATCCGCCAGGCAGATCGCGGTGACCGGGACCCGCAGGCCGTGTTCCGGATCCTCGATCCACTGCAACCGGTGCTGTGGGTGCTGTTCCCACGCGGTGGCGGACGGGGTGGTGGGTTTTACTGTGGAATCGCTCATTTGAGCCCTCAACTTCCTACGCCGGCATGACCCGGACAGGTTCGACGGTCGCGAGCGGTGGCAGCTCGATCTCAGCCCCTCCTGGGGCACCCGTGTGGACGTTGCGAGCGTAACGGAGCGGCCCGCGATCTGGCTAATCCAGTTCGCGGGCCGCTCCGGTGTGGCGCCCCTCCGGGGCAGCGGGCTCGTGCCTAGGCGGCAAGCCAGAGGTCGGGACCGAAGACCTCGTAGTGGATGTTCCGCGGGGCCACGCCGGCGGCGATGGCCTGGCTGCGCACCGCACGCATGAATGGCAGCGGACCGCAGAGGTACATCCGGGCATCCTCGGGCAGCTCGACGCCGGTCAGGTTCATGAACCCCTCGACGGCCTGCAGGTCCGCGGTGGTGCCGGTGGTGTCCTCGAGCCACAGGCGCATCTCGACGTTGGGCAGCTGCTCCACGGCGGCGAGCATCTGGTCCTTCAGCGCCCAGTTCGATTCCATGGCCTCGGCGTGGAGCACCAGCACCTGGCGGTCCGACCCGGTGGAGACCAGCGACTGCAGGGCCGAGGCGCTCGGGGTGCACCCGATGCCGGCGGTGGCGATGATGATCGGCCCGCCCTCCATGTCCAGGGTGATGTCACCGTAGGGGTTGGACAGTTCCACGACGTCGCCGACCTCGAGATTGCGGTGCATGAAGGGGGAGACCTCCCCGCCTTCATCCAGCTTGGTGGTCAACACCCGCTCGGTGGTGGATTCGACGTTGTCGGAGAGGGAGTACTGGCGGCACTGGCGCAGCCCGTCGGCCAGCGGCACGCGGATGCTCACGAACTGGCCGGGCTTGGCCACCGTGACGGCGGTGTCATCGGCCGGCTCGAAGCGGAACGTCATGCAATCCTGGCCGGAAGCCTCCGTGGAGGTGACCTTCCATGGGGCGTAGATCCGGTCGTTGGCCTGTTCGGCGTAGAGGCCCTTTTCGATCTTGACCAGGGCGTCGGCCATCAGCCAGTAGACCTCGGACCAGGCGGCGACGACCTCTTCGGTGGCTGCTTCGCCCAGATCCTCGGCGATGGCCGCGAACAGGTGGTCGAAGACGATCTGGTACTGGTCGGGCTGGATGCCCAGCGACGTGTGCTTATGGGCGATGCGGGACAGCACTGATTCGGGCAGCGATTCGGGGTGTTCGATCAGGTGGGAGGCGAAGGCGGCAATGCTGCCGGCCAGGGCCTGTTGCTGGGCTTCGTTCTTCTGGTTGGCGCGACTGAACAAGCCGTCCAGGAGTTCAGGACGTGCCGCAAACATCCCGGCATAGAACTTCTTGGTGATCTCACCGATCCGTTCGCCAATCACGGGAAGTGTCGCCTGGACGACGGGGCGGGACGTTTCTGAGAGCATCGAATCTCCTCGAGGTCGAATTACTTGCGTCTGATCCGCAAGTATTATGATACATTTCTACACCTTGTAGAAAACTGGGGCAAATCGGCTATCGCGAAATGGGAAAAGGAAGGGGGACCAGCGCCGGGGAGGACGCCAGATCGCGGATCGACCAGTGGTCCAGCTCCTGGTAGAAGGCCTCCTGGGCGCGCGCCAGGGCTGTGCGGAGCCGGCAACCGGCGATCAATGGGCAGGCGGCCGTGCCGTCGTCGGTGGTGCACTGGGCGAGATCGCCCTGCCCCTCGAGGCTGCGCAGCAACGTGCCGGCGCCGAGGGACAGCCCCGATTCGTTGATCTGCACGCCACCGGTGCGCCCGCGTTTGACGTCGATGTGTTTCAACTGGCCGAGCTTGTGCACGGCCTTGGAGACCTGGTTGTAGGGGATGTCGATTGCCTCGGCGATCTCCCGGGTCCTCAGCAGGGGATCGGACCGGGCGGCGAGCAGCATCAGGATGCGCAGGCACACATCGGAAAAGGCGTTGATCTTCATGATGTCGACGCCCGGTCCCCACGGATCAGGCCCAGATCCTCAAATCAGCTGGTTCGGGGGTGGGCTCCTGGAAGGTCCACTCGCTGCCTTCGGCGGCGGGGGAGGCATAGGGCTGGATGATGGCCACTGCCCCGCCGAGGCTGTGCTCCGCCAGGGCATGGACGGCGTCGACATCCTCCTGCAGCAGGGTCACATCGGAGACCAGGGCCACGGCCACGAAGTTCTCACGCTGACCGATCAGCAAGGTGACCAGGTCATCCATCATGACTTCGGCATCGATATCCGCTTCGGGATCCTCGTCGTCCTCATCGGGTTGGACCGCCAGCAGGCGCAGTTCCCCTTCGGCCTCGCCGTCGGGCTCCAGGCCGATGGCGAAGGGCAGGAAGACCCCGTTGGTTTCAAGCTGTTCGCGGGCGACGCCCAAGGCGGTGCCGAGCACCTTGTTCAAGTCCTGGTGGGCGGCCTCACCGAGTTCGGCCAGCCGGTTTTCCGTGGGGTTTTCGCTCATGCATTGCTCCTGACAAGGGTGAGGACCGCGTCGCGGACGCGTTCCATGGTCGGGGTGTCTACGGCTTCCCCGTTATAACGGAGGAAGGGTTCGGTGTTGGAGGGGCGGAGGTTGAACCAGAAGGATCCGTCCGTGGCCTTCACCGTGGTGCCGTCCAGCCTATCGACCACCGTCTCCGGGGTCGAAAAGCTCTCCAGCACCCGGGCCACGGCCGCGTCCTTGTCCTCGACCTCGGAGTTGATCTCGCCCGAGGAGAAATACGGTTCGTATTCGGCGGCCAGATCTCCCAGGGCACGGTCCTGGGAGCCGAGGGCGGCCAGCACATGCATCGCGGCGAGCATGCCGGTGTCCGCGTTGTAGAAATCGCGGAAGTAGTAGTGGGCGCTGTGTTCGCCACCGAAGACGGCCCCCTCGGCGGCCATGACCGCCTTGATGAAGGAGTGGCCCACCCGGGTGACCACCGGCCGTCCGCCGTCGTGTTCCACCAGTTCGGGGACCGCGCGGGAGGTGATGAGGTTGTGGATGATCACCGGGGTCTGCTCGCCGGCGGCCTGCGCCCGGGCGATTTCACGTCGGGCCACCAATGCGGTCACCGCCGAGGGGGACACCGGCAGACCTGCTTCGTCGATGACGAAGCAGCGATCCGCGTCGCCGTCGAAGGCCAGACCGATATCGGCGCCGTGTTCGAGGACGGCGGCCTGCAGGTCCTTGAGGTTCTCCGGTTCCAGCGGGTTCGCCGGGTGGTTGGGGAAGGTCCCGTCCAATTCGAAATACAGCGGCACGATCTCCAGTGGAAGGGCCGGCAACAGGTCATCGCCCAGGACCGCGGGAGTGGTCATGCCGGCCATCCCGTTGGCGGCGTCGACGACGACCTTCAGCGGGCGGATGCCCGAGAGGTCGACCAGGGAGCGCAGGTAGGCGGCGTAGTCCTCCAGCACGTCCCGGGTGCTGATGTCCCCCTGGGGCGCGTCCCCGGAGACCGGCAGGCCTTCGGCGAGGTAGGTCTGGGCCAGATCGCGGATCTCATACAGGCCCGTATCCGAGGAGACCGGCACGGCACCGGCCTGGGCCATCTTCATGCCGTTATAGGCCGCGGGGTTGTGGCTGGCGGTGAACACGACGCCGGCGGCATCGAGTTGGCCGCAGGCGAAGTAGAGCTCATCGGTGGAGATCAACCCGAGCAGGCAGACCTCGGCCCCGCGGTAGGAGGCCCCGCGGGCGAAGGCGGCGCTGAAGGCGGGGGAGGAGGGGCGCATGTCACCGCCGACGAGGACCTGTTTGCCGGCCAGGGACAGGACGTCGACGAAGGCGGCGCCCACGGCCTCGACGATCTCCTCATTGATGGTTTCGCCGACGATGCCGCGGACGTCGTAGGCCTTGAAGGAAAGGGAAAGATCAATCTCGCTGCTCACGGGGTCGAGCTTAGCCGTTCGGGGCGTATCCACGCGATCATCCAACCACTCCACCGGGTCGGTGCCCATGCGTGGGTGGTCGCTGGGATACTGGGTCCATGGTTGAAACGCGGAACTCACAATTGCATGACGACGCCACTGCGGTCCTGCGCCGGCTGGTCGGAAACGACGGGGCCCGATTCCACGAGGGGCAGTTCGAAGCGATCGAGGCCCTCGTCGAGGGCGGCCGTCGGGCCCTGGTGGTCCAGCGCACCGGCTGGGGCAAATCCGCGGTGTATTTCGTGGCCAGCCTGCTGCTGCGTGCCCGCGGCGCGGGGCCGACGCTGATCGTCTCCCCGCTGCTGGCCCTGATGCGCGACCAGGTCGCCGCCGCGGCGCGGGCCGGGGTGCGGGCCGAAGCGATCAACTCGGCCAACGCGGTCCAATGGCAGGAGGTCATCGCCAAGCTCGAAGCCGATGAAGTCGACGTCCTGCTGGTCTCGCCCGAACGGCTGAACAACCCTTCCTTCCGCGAACAGCAGCTCCCCGAACTGATCCGCCGGATGGGCCTGCTGGTGATCGACGAAGCCCACTGCATCTCCGACTGGGGCCATGACTTCCGGCCCGACTACCGGCGGATCCGCGATCTCATCGCCGCCCTTCCGGGAAACGTGCCGGTGCTGGCCACCACCGCGACGGCCAACGAACGGGTGGTCCACGACGTGCAGGAACAGCTGGCCGTCGGAGGCGCGGAGGTCTTCACCCTGCGCGGACCGTTGGCCCGCAAATCGCTGCGGCTCGGGGTCCTGCGGTTGCCGAGCCCGCGTTCGCAACTGGCCTGGTTGCTGACCCATCTGGCCGATCTGCCCGGCAGCGGCATCATCTACACCCTGACCGTCTCGGCGGCCGAGGACATCACCCGACTGCTCCGGGAGGCGGGGCACGACGTGCGCTCCTATACCGGGCGGACCGACCCGGAGGAACGCGCCGCCTCCGAACAGGCGCTGAAGGAGAACCAGGTCAAGGCGCTGATCGCCACCAGTGCGCTGGGGATGGGCTTCGACAAACCCGACCTCGGATTCGTCGTCCACGTGGGCGCCCCCAGTTCCCCGGTCGCCTACTACCAGCAGGTCGGTCGTGCCGGCCGTGGAACCGACAACGCCGATGTGCTGTTGCTGCCGGGGCCGGAGGACCGGGAGATCTGGCGGTACTTCGCCACCTCCTCCATGCCGGACGAGGAACGGGCCCATGCCGTGTTGTCCGAATTGGAGGCGGCCGGAACGGCGGTCTCGGTCCCGGCCCTGGAGGCCCGGGTGAACCTGCGCCGTTCCCCGCTGGAACTGCTGCTCAAGGTCCTGGCCGTGGACGGGGCCGTCGAACGGGTCGCCGGGGGATGGGCGCGCACCCGCGAACCCTGGGCGTACGACGCCGCCCGGTATGCCCGGGTCGCCGCCGCCCGCGTGGACGAACAGAATTCGATGTTGGAGTACGAACGCACCACCGGGTGCCGGATGGAGTTCCTCTCCCGCGTCCTGGACGACCCTGCGGCGGCACCCTGCGGCCGCTGCGACAACTGCGCGGGCCCCTGGTACCAGGACTCGATCGGTGACGAGGCCCGGGACCGCTCCCAGGCGGCCCTGGGCCGGGTGGGGGTCCAGGTCGATCCCCGGGCGATGTGGCCCGGCGGCATGGACCGCCTCGGGGTCCCGCTGAAGGGAAAGATCAAGCCCGCGGACCAGGCCCGTCCCGGCCGGGCCCTGGCCCGGCTGACCGATCTGGGCTGGGGGGCCAAATTGCGGACCCTGCTCTCGACCCCCGTCGACGAGGCCCCCGACGCAGCCATCGAGGACGCGATGCTGCGCGCCTGCGTGCAGGTGCTCTCCGAATGGGATTGGGCCGAACGGCCGGTGGCGGTGGTCAGCCTGCCCTCACGCACCCGCGCTGAACTCGTCGGCTCCTTCGCCCGCGGGATCGCCGGAATCGGCAGGCTTCCCTATCTCGGGGCCCTGGATTATCCGCACGGCGGACCTCGGGGGGCTTCGGGAGGCAACAGTGCCTTCCGGCTCGCCGCCGTCTGGGGGCAGTTTGCCGTCGGGGACGAACTCGCCGGGGAACTGGCGGCACTGGACGGCCCGGTCCTGCTCATCGACGACTACGTCGATAGCCGGTGGACCATCACCGAGGCCACCCGGGTGTTGCGCGCGGCAGGGGCCGACGCCGTCCTGCCCTTCGTCCTGGCGGTCTCCGCCTAGGGATTGGACCCACGCCCTAGACTTGGGGCATGGAGTTGTTGTTATGGGTTCTGGTCCCCTTGCTGGTCCTTGCCGCCGGTTGGTGGTGGGTCACTCGACTGCGTCGGAAGACCTCTGCGGAGGTCAACGGCTCCGTCGGGCCCGAATCGGCACGCGAGGCCGCCGGGCAGCTGGGGGCTGAAGCCCATCGCGATGTGTACCGCCAACTCGCCCAGGGCAACTTCATGGGCGCCGTGCAGGCCTACCGTGCCGCCACAGGTGTTGGGGTCAAGGCCAGCATCATCGCCGTGCGCAGCCTCGAAGCCCACCCGCAGGTCCATCAGGAGGGCGGCCCGCGGATCGCCCCGCAGGGGCCGGGGCCCCAGACCGAGCCCCCGGAGGGGAACGGCGAGAGCGAACCATCCGGCGGTCCGGCCACCGAGCCGGCCACCGATCCGGTGGCCGGAGAAGCGGTCGACGCCGAGGCACCGGTACCGGAGCCCGCGGCGGATGCCGCTGCCGCCCCGCTGGCGGATCCCGCCCCGGGCCAGGACCTCGACGATTTCACCATCCCGGAGGAATGGACCGAGAAATTCGGTAGCGGGGCCAGCCGCAAGACCTCCAACTTCCGGATCTCCGCTGAAGAAGACGGCGTCAAACGCGAATTCGGCACCGATGAGCTTCCCCCGGCGGAATTCGACCAGTTCCAGTCGCTGCTGCGGGACCATGACCTCGACGGTGCCGCCGACCTGTTGGCCAAGTTCTCGGGCCTGGACCGGGATTCCATCAGGGAACTGTTGGACACGGCCCCCGTCGATGGGGATCCGGCATCGATGGGTGAGGATATCGCGGACTTCAGCTTCGAGGGGGACGGCCCCGAAGGCCACGTGCAATTCAGTGCCAGCGACCTCCCGGGGGAGGACAAGGACCGTTTCCTGGGTTTCGTCCGGGCCGGGGAACTGGGGCAGGCCGCGGAGATCGTCCACCGGCATACGGGTCTTCCCGCCGAGATGGTCGAACAACTGCTGACGGCCTTCGGAAAGAAGTAGGCACAAAAAAACCCCTACCTGGGTAGGGGTTTTTCAGCGGAGACGGGGGGATTTGAACCCCCGGTCGAGTTTAACCCCGACCCTTCATTAGCAGTGAAGTCCATTCGGCCGCTCTGGCACGTCTCCAGCGCTGCCGTGGCAGCCCCCCAAGACTACCGAACAGTGGCCCCCAAATTCAAAATGCCTCCCGGTTCACCGACCGCCACAGGAATTCGTAGCTGGTCGCCAGCATCCGGGCGCTCTGACGGTTGTCCGAGGCCCCGGCATGGCCGCCCTCCAGCGACTCGCTGTACCAGATCCGAGGAACCTTCGCCTCGAGCATCTTCGCGGCCATCTTGCGCGCCTGCACCGGTCCCACCCGGTCGTCACTGGTGGCACTCCAGAAAAGCGTGGCGGGGAAGGTCTTCCCGGCCTCCAGGGCCTCATCGAGCAGATGGTAGGGGGAGAACCCGCGGATGAATTCCCACTCCTCGGGGAGATCCGGGTCCCCGTATTCGGCGATCCACGAATGCCCGGCCGAGAGCCGGGTGTAGCGGCGCATGTCCAACAGCGGAACGCCGCAGGAGATCGCCCCGAAGAGTTCGGGATGAACGGTGAGCATGTTCCCCACCAGCAGGCCGCCGTTGCTGCGTCCGGTGGCCGCCAGATGGTCGGGGCGGGTGATCCCGCGGCGCACCAGGTCCCGGGCGATGGCCGCGAAGTCCTCGTATGCCCGCGGCCGGTTCTCCCGCAGTGCCGCCCGATGCCAGGCGGGACCGTATTCGCCGCCGCCGCGGATGTTGGCCAGCACGTAGACCCCGTCCCGGCCGGGGGCGGAACCGCGGCGGAGCCAGGCACGGCCCACCACCCCGGAGTACGACGGCGTCAGGCTGGTTTCGAATCCGCCGTAGCCGTTCATCAACACCGGGTTGGCCCCGTCGTGGACCAGATCCGCCGGGCCGACCTGGAAGTAGGGGACCGCCGTTCCGTCGTCGCTGGTTGCGAAGTGCTGCTGGACCTCCAGACCGGTCGCGTCGAAGCGGGCCGGGGAGGACTTGACCGTTTGCGGGAGCCCCGCACCGATGGTCCCGCGCGACAGGGTGGCCGGGGTCAGGAACCCGGTGGAGACCAACCAGTAGTCGTTCGCCGTCTCCGGGTCCTCGTCGTCGACCGGCCCGATGGACAGGTCCTGGTGTTCCTCCCCGCCGACCTCGAGGGGACGCAACCGCCAGCCATCGGCCGGATCCGCCACCAGGATCTTCGAGGAGACGTGATGCAGCACGGTCAGCAACAGGTGGTCGGCGGTGAAGGAGGAGGACTGCAACGAGGTGTCGGCATCCGGGGTGAAGACCCGGGTCACGGTGCGGTCCCCGGACAGGAAGGCGTCCAGATCGGCCACGGCCAGGCAACCGGAGGGAAGGGCCTGGCCGTCGAGCTCCCAATCCTGCTGTGGGCTGAACATCACCCATTGGCGGTGCAGTCCGATCCGCACATGGGTGGGGGCCTCGATCGGCACCCAGTGCCCCTCGCGCAGGATCGAGGTGGAGGTGTTGAAGAAATCGATGACGTCGGTGGCGGTGACATGCCGGTAGCCGGGGGTCTGGTCCACCGAGACATGGGCCATCACATGGGAGGCCTCGACGGCGAAGACCTCCAGGGCCTGCGCGGGGTCCATGCCGCGTTCGACCCGGCGGACGGTGCGAGCATAGCCCGAACGGGTCAGCGAATCCGCGCCGAACCCGGTGGCCACGTACCAGGCGTCGGGGCCGTCCCAGCTGACCTGGGTCTTCCCGACCGGCAGCGAGAACCCGTCGGGGACGAACCGGGCGGCCTGCAGATCGAATTCACGCACTTCCACGGCATCCCCGCCATCGGGGGACAGGCGCAGCAGGGCGCGGTGGTAGTCCCCGCCGGTCTCGGGACGCAGCAGCGCCGCGCCGGCGAAGACCCAGTCGGTGCCTTCCGCAGCGGCCAGGGCATCGACGTCGAGCAGGATCTGCCAGTCGGGGTCTTCACTGGCGTAGGACTGCCAGGTGGTCCGCCGCCACAGGCCCTTCGGGTGGGAGGCATCGCGCCAGAAGTTGTAGTAGTAGCTCCCGCGTTTGGTGGCCATCGGGATCCGATCCTGCGCATCCAGGACCTCCAGCACCGAGGATTCCAGCCTCTGGTAGGCCTGATCGTGCAGCATGCTCCCGGTCGCGGCATTGCGGGCCCTCACCCAGTCCAGGGCCGTTTCCCCGTGGATCTCCTCCAGCCAGGCAAAGCGGTCGTCGGTCTCGGAATCAGTGGTCGGCCCCGCCATCGGGGCTGCTGAGGTGCTGTCCATGGCCCCCAGTCTACGAGTGGCCGCCCGGCCGGGCGGTACGCTGGGAACCCCGGCCTCCTGCGGATCGGCGGGGAAGCAGGCGGGGCATCCGCACGGCCGAAGCGAAGGAGCAGCACGTGGCAGCACCCCCGTTCACCCTGGTGATCGTCGGTTCCGGACCCCGCGGGACCTCGACCCTGGAACGGGTGTTGGCCCGGCTTGAAGCCGCCGACCAGCGGCGCGGAGCCGAGGACACGCCTCCGGCCCGGAGCCTGGAGATCACGGTCGTGGACCCTTGCGAACCCGGGCCCGGGCACGTCTGGGCCCCCGAACAGCCGCGCTACTACTTGATGAACACCCCGGCGCTCTACCCCACGGTCGCCCCGCCACGCGGGACCGGGAACGCGGCGGGACTGACGTTCGAGGAATTCCGGGTCGGGGGCGGCGACGGCGCCGACCTGGATCCGGCGGAACGGGCCGAACTGGCTGGACTGTCCGCCAGCGGATTCCCGAGCCGGGCGATCTACGGGAGGTACCTGCGCCATGTGTTCTGCCGGGTACGGGCCCGGCTCCAGGCCCATCCGGCCGTCGCCTCATTCACCGTGATCCGTGCCGAAGCCACCTGCCTCCGCCGCGAAGCCAACGGCTACCGCCTGACCCTGGACGGGGGAGCGGGGTCGGGGCCCGCAGTGACCGAGCTGGTGGCCGAAGCCGTTGTGCTCGCCGTCGGACATGTTCCGGCGCACCCGAACCCGCTGCAGCGCACCGCCGGGGAACGCGCCACCGCCGTGGGTTTGCACTACCAAGGCCCGAATGTGCCTGCCGACGTGGATTGGGGGCTCTACCCGGCCGGGGAACCGGTGCTGGTGCGTGGGCTCGGGCTGAACTTCTTCGATGCGATGACCGCGATGACCGTCGGCCGCGGCGGATCCTATGTTTCCACCGGTGACGGCCCGGGCCATGCCCTCGAATACCGGGGCAGCGGCAGCGAACCAATCCTGCATGCCGCCTCGCGACGCGGGGCCCCCTACCGCGCGAAGGCGTGCATCGACTCCTATCTTCCGGCCTCGGTGTCCCTGCGCCATCTGAGCTTCGAGGCCGTCCATGCCCTCGCCGCCGACGGGGCGCCGGGCGAACCGAGGGGCAAGGTCGGTTTCAACGCCCATGTCTGGCCGCTGCTGCACCGCGACGTGCTGCATACCTACTATGCGACGCTGGCCCGCGTCTCACCCGAACTGTTCGAGGAGCCCGGCCCCTTCCTTGCCGAACTCGACGAGATCCTCGACGCCCCGCATGTGAACGGCCAGGAAGTCTGGCGCACGGTGGCCCGCGAACTCGTCGAACGGGCGGCCCCCGGGGTCCGCTGGCTCGACGTCGCCGGACTGGGGCACCCCTTCGCCGACCGGGGATTCGTGGGCCACTCCGCCTACCAGGGGGCGGTGCTGGCCTATCTGGAACACGACGCCGAAACCTCGGCCCGCGGGGAGGAGGACCCGTTGAAGATGGCGATCGGTGCGTTGAATGCCGGCCGTGGGATCATCAAACGACTCGTCGCCGAGGGGATGGTCGATGATGCCAGCCGGCTCGACGAGCTCGGCCGCTGGTTCGAACCCCTGGTCGAAGGACTGGCCAGTGGTCCGCCCCTGCAACGGATCGAGGAACTGGCGGCGTTGGCGCGTGCCGGCATCGTGCAGTTCATCGGCCCCGACCCGGTGTTCTCGTTGGACGAGGAGGCCGCCTGCTTTGCCGCCTCCTCACCGTGGGTGCAGGACGAACCGATCACCGCCCGGTACATGGTCGAGGCGATGATGCCCGCCAACCGGGTCGCCCAGAGCGCCTCGCCCCTGCTGGAACAGTTGTGGGCCGAGGGGATGGCCCGGCCCCGCCTGATGCTCAACCCCGAAGGCGAGGGGGTGTACGGGTCGGGGCTCGACGTCGTCGGACAGCCCTACCGGCTCGTCGACCAGGCAGGGATCGCCCACCGCGGGATCTTCGTGTTGGGGCTGCAACTGTCCAGCGTGCAATGGGGGACCGCGATCGCCGCGGAAGCCGGCGCCGGTTTCACCGAAGGGGCCCGGACGCTGGGGGATGCGGATGCCGTGGCTTCCGAGGTGCTGAGGATGGCCGCCCGGATCTGAGTTCCGGGCGTCAACGACGGCAGGGAAGCCGGTCCATGATGGACCGGCTTCCCTGCCTCGACGCGGAAGGTAAGGGATTTGAACCCTTGGTGCGGGGTTGCCGCACACTGGTTTTCAAGACCAGCTCCATAGGCCGCTCGGACAACCTTCCAGACATGAGAACTATACGCGAGCGGCCCCGGGCAGGAAAACCGTGGGCGATAGGCTCGGGGTGGACACCGATTTCCATGTTGAAGGGATCCAGCCATTGAGCCCGAACACCGCAGCCGATCTGCCCACCACCATGCGCGCCGTGGAGTATTCCGGACCCGGGGGCAGCGAGGTCATCCGCCTGGCCGAACGCCCGGTCCCGACCCCGGGGGCCGGGGAAGTGCTGATCCGGGTCGCCGCGGCCGGCCTGAACCGCGCCGATGTCGCCCAACGGCAGGGAAACTACCCGCCGCCGGAGGGGGCCTCCGACGTCCCTGGCCTGGAGGTTTCGGGAACCATCGCCGCCAGCGGCCCCGATGTGGAGGGGTACGACGCCGGTGACCGTGTCTGTGCGCTGCTGGCCGGCGGCGGGTACGCCGAGTACGTCGCGGTCCCGGCCGTCCAGGTCCTGCCGGTCCCGCAGGGCATCGGTCTGGTCGAAGCCGCCGGGCTGCCGGAGGTGGCGTCGACCGTGTGGTCGAACCTGTTCATGGAGGCCGGGCTGTCCGCGGGGCAGTGGGCCCTGATCCACGGTGGGGCCGGGGGCATCGGCACCATGGCCACCCAGCTCGCCACCGCCTACGGCGCCCAGGTGGTGGTCACCGCCGGCAGTGCCGGGAAGATCGACTACTGCCGGGGGTTCGGTGCCGTGGACGGGATCAACTACCGCGAGGAGGACTTCGTCGAACGGATGCGCACGATCAGCGATGGCCACGGGGCCGACGTCGTCCTGGACATCATGGGAGCGAAGTACCTCGCACGGAATCTGGAGGTCCTCGCCCCCGACGGCCGGCTGGTGGTCATCGCCCTGCAGGGCGGGGCCAAGGCCGAGCTCAACCTGGCCCGGCTGATGACCCGACGCCTGCGCGTCATCGGCACCACCCTGCGGGCCCGCAGCCTTCAGGCCAAGGGCCGGGTCGTGGAGGGGGTGCGGACCGGGGTCTGGCCGCTGGTCGAGGAGGGTACGGTCCGTCCGGTGGTGGAGAAGACCTTCCCGTTGGCCGAAGCAGCCGCCGCCCACGAATACTTCGACTCCGGGGAACACCGGGGCAAGATCCTGCTGACCGTCTAGGGGCGCCCGGGGGACCGGGACGGGCCCGAGCGCGTCGTGGCAAGATGGAAGCATGAACGAACACGAGAAGCCGCAGTCTCCGCCCGCCCCGGCCGACGGGGCCGGGACGGACGCCGCCCCGTCTTCCTTCAGGGTCCAGGGGCTGGTGGAGGAACCAGCGAAGGTCATGCGCATCGGTTCGATGATCAAGCAGCTCCTCGAAGAGGTCAGGACCGCCCCGCTCGACGACGGCGCCAGGGCCACCCTGGCGGATATCCATGAACGCTCGGTCGCCGAACTCGAATCCGGGCTCTCCGCCGAACTGGTCGGGGAACTCCACCGGATCCGCCTGCCCTTCACCGAGGACCAGACCCCCACCGAAGCCGAATTGCGCATCGCCCAGGCGCAACTGGTGGGCTGGCTCGAGGGGGTCTTCCACGGGATCCAGACCGCTCTGGCCGCCCAACAGGTCGCCAGCGAACAGCTGGCCCGGCGCATCCAGCTGCGCGAGCTGCCGCCGGGGACCCCGGTGGCCCCCGGCATCGTCATCAACGAACGCGGGGAACCCGAACGGGTGGCCCCGGGCCGGCCGGGCGCCGGGGAGGCGCCGGACGAGGACACCGACGGCGGACCGGGACAGTACCTCTGAGCATGGGATGGGTTGCTCGGATGCGCGGTGCCCGCCGCGATGACCAGGAGCTCGGCGATGGTGTCTGGCGTCGGGCCAACGACCGTTTCGGGCGGGGACTGGACCGTTTCCACCAGGTCCTCGAAGGCATCGAAGCCGATGACCTGCACAATGCCCTGGTGATGATCGCCAACCACCTGGCGGACCTGCAACCGAGGGTCCGCGCCGTATGCATGGCAGCCCAGACCCAGCGGCCCAGCACCGGACAGGACATCCCGGGAAGCCATGCCTCGGTCCACCGGGCCCTGTCCAAGGCGGCCAACGACCTGGCGGCGGCAGCCCAAGCCGCCGCCATGTCGCGACTGGATGGGGAACGGTGGGGATACAACTCCGCGGGTCTGGAGAACGTGGCCTTCCGTGCCGATCTGGTGGTCGAGGGGGTCCGCCTCGCCGAAGAGGCGCTCGCCGACGCCGGTTGAGGCCGGGCGTTCGCCGAACGCGGAGAGCCGAGGCACGCTTCCCTCCCCCGCGGATGGCGGTGGCAGGATGGGCCGATGACCACCTACGAATCACCGAAACTCACGTTCAACGATGGCAGGACCATCCCCCAGCTCGGCTACGGGGTCTGGAAGGTGAAGGACGACGTCGCGGAGAAGGTCGTCTCCCTGGCCTTCGACGCCGGATACCGCCATGTGGATACCGCCCGCATCTACGGCAACGAGGCAGGGGTGGGCCGCGCCGTTGCCGCCTCCGGCCTGGACCGGTCCGAGCTGTTCGTCACCACCAAGGTCTGGAACGCCGACCAGGGCTACCAGCAGACCCTCGACGCCTTCGACGCGTCGTTGGAGCGCATGGGGATGGACTTCGTCGACCTCTTCCTCATCCACTGGCTGCAGCCGAAGCAGGGCAAGCACGTCGACACGTGGAAGGCCCTGATCGAGTTGCAGAAGTCAGGTCGCGTGGGGTCCATCGGCGTCTGCAACTTCACCGCCGAGGCGTTGCAGGAGCTCGAGGATGCCACCGGGGTGGTCCCGGCCGTCCACCAGGTGGAGACCCACCCGTTCTTCCCCCAGACCGCACTGCGTCAGTACGAGGCCTCTCGGGGCATCCTCCACCAGTCGTGGTCCCCGCTGGGCCTGGGCTCGGAACTGCTCGGGCACCAGGTGCTGACCGATATCGCCGTCAAGCACGACGCCACCCCCGCCCAGATCGTGATCGCCTGGCATCTGGCGCTCGGACTCGTGGTGATCCCCAAGTCGGAGACCCCGTCACGGATCGTGGAGAACTGGGAGTCCCTGGGCGTGACGCTGGACGAGGAGGACATCGCCGCGATCAACGGACTGGATCGGGGCGAGGAAGGGCGTATCGGCCCGGACCCCGCAGAGAGCGATTTCGAGTAACCGCTCGGATCCACCCCTGAAACAGGAAAGGCCCGTCACCGTGGGGTGACGGGCCTTTCCTGTGCAAGGCGACGATGGGTCGGGGCTGATCAGCCGTCGCATTCGCGGCAGATCTTCACGCCGTTCTTTTCGCGGGACAGCTGCGAGCGGTAGCGCACCAGGAAGCACTCGCCGCACGTGAACTCGTCCTGGCCCTGCGGCCGGACCTGGACGACCAACTCGTCATCAATGATGGCTCCGGGCAGTTCACCGCCATCAAGCGGCTCGTCCTCGTCCAATTGCTGGACGGCAGTCTTCTGGTTCGGCGCGTCCATCGCCTTGACCTGCTTGAGGGTTTCTTCGCTTCGTTCAGCGACATCGGGGCGGACTTCGTCGTAGTCGACAGCCATGCGGTACTCCTGGTATTTCGTGTGGTAGGAAGCGACATATTAGGCCAACATCGGCCTCAAAGCCAATCGATTTTTTGAAAGGTGTTTCAACTCACAGCCTTCGATGCCAGGGGCGTCGATACCGGCCAATGAACAACCCCCCAGGGCCGCGGTGCCCCGCTGAACCCAGTGGGCAGGACCAACCGATCGCAGAGCTGCCACTGGCCCGTGCCGGACGCACCGTATCGGGGGGCCGAACTGGAAGACCGTGCTTCCCGCGGCCGGCCCGGATGGAGGTTTCCGGAAGAAATCTCGAAGTCTACGGTATTGCGGAGGAGCCACAACCTGCCAAGATGTAGGGATGACGACGATTAGCATCCGCTGGGTCGGCGACCCACCAACAGAATCATCGGGCTGGTTGGCAGCCTTCACCGAAGACGGCACGAACGTCGGGGAAGCCGCCTACCGGAGTTGGGAAGAGGATTCCCGGCTGACCTATCTGGGCGACTTCATCGTCGCCCCCGAATACCGCAAGCACGGTATCGCCAAGGACATGATGAGCACCGTGTTCGACCATCTGGGGCGGGACCGGCAGTACATCGTCTCGCTCACGGGCAACCTGGGCCGGATGTTCATGGAGGCCGTGGCCGGGGAGGAGGGGGCGCCGAAAATCTTCGAACTCCACGAAGACGACACCACCTACCGGCCCATGAACTAGGGACGCCTGCGAGTGCTCGGCGCCCACCCTCACCGCCCGTGCCGGGGGCGTGAACACTGTCACGGGATGCTCCGTAGGGATCCATGATGTGGAGTGATTCGGGGTAACTGCCCAGGTCAGGGCGTTTCCCTGCCATGCTGGGGTGCATGAAGGCGACTCGAAACGGAATCATGGTCGCGTTGACCGCGGTGGGATCCAACATCATTGTGGACGTCTACACGGATCTGTCGACGGCACACCGTCTGCTCGTTTCCATCGGTATTTCCGTGCTGCTCAGCATCGTTCTGGCGATCCGCACCACGCGCCGGAACGAGCAGGAGCCCGAATGGGAAACATTCGGCGGGCCAGGCCCCGGCAGCAACTTTCGGTAGAAGCAGGCCCGGGTGGGCCCATCGATCAGGGCCCGGGAGGTTCGCGCGGTCAACCAGCGCATGAAAAAACGCCATTTCCTTGGGTGGTCAAGGCATATGGCGTTCTTCGTGGTGGAGCCCCCTGCCAGAATCGAACTGGCGACCTTTTCATTACGAGTGAAACGCTCTACCGACTGAGCTAAGGAGGCACGGTGGCCTGGAGGGCCACCAGCCGATAGTTTATAGGAGCATTTCGCCAGCGGTCAAAACGGGCGCTGCCGCCGGCCTCTTCGTCAGCACTTCAAACCATCCTCGGGGACGGTGGAGTCCAGGAAATAGTCGTCGACGGCGTCGCCGATGCACTCGTTGCTGCGACCGTAGGCGGTGTGCCCGCGGCCAGCGAAGGTCACCAGCACGGAGGAGTCGAGTTGCTGGTTCAGCGCCTTGGACCACTGGTAGGGGGTGGCCGGGTCGCCGGTGGTGCCGATGACGACGATCGGGGCGGCGTCGGGCGCCGAGACCGGGGCGGCCTCCCCGGTGGGTTCGAACTTCCAGTCCTTGCAGGCCAAACCGCCGAAGGCCAGGTATTTGCCGATCGTCGGGGAGGCCTCGATGAGGTCCTTCTCGTCCTGGCGCTGTCCGTCGATGCTCGTGTCCACCTGGTAGTCCAGGCAGTTGATCGCGGTGAATGCGGCTTCGGCATTGCCGGTGTAGGAGCCGTCCTCGTTGCGGCTGGCACTCATATCCGCCAACTCGAGCATCGCGGTGGGGTTCCCCGCCACCGCGGAGTTCAGCGCGTCGGTCAGTTGCGGCCAGTACGCGTCCTCGTAGAAGGCCACCAGGAAGCCGCTGACGAAGTCGTTGATGCCGACCTCCCGCCCGTCCTCGGCGGTCAACGGATACTCCTCGACGGAATCGAAGAGGTCCCGGAGCTGGTCGCGGGCCTGGTCGACATCCCCGTCGAAGGGGCAGTCCTGCGTGCGGAGGCACTCCTCGAGGTAGCTGGTGATCGCCTTCTCGAAGGCTTCAGCCTGGCCCAGGGTGACTTCCTCGTTGGTCAGCGAAGGGTCCATCGCCCCATCCAGGACCATGTGCCCGACGTGGGAGGGGAAGAGATCGGCGTAGGTGGCACCGAGCTTCGTTCCGTAGGAGAAGCCCAGGTAGTCCAACTTCGGGGCATCGCTGATGGCCCGCAGGATGTCCAGGTCCTTCGCGGAGCTGATCGTGTCGACATGGCCCAAGGACGCACCGGAGCGTTCGGCACAATCCCGGGCGTACTCCTTGCTTTCCTCCTCGAGCTCCTTCAACCCGGCCTTGGTGTCGGGGTCGATCTCCAGGGTGCGATCGGCATCGCGCTGGGCATCGGTCCGGCAGCTCACCGGCGCCGACCGGCTGACCCCGCGGGGGTCGAAGCCCACCAGGTCGTAGCCGGAGCGCAGATCCGCGGAGAAGATCAACGTCCCGGCATCCTCGACCAGATCCACCCCGGAGCCGCCGGGGCCGCCGGGGTTCACCAGCAGGGTCCCCTGCTTCTTCCCGCTGGCCTTGAGCTTGATGACGGAGAGGTCGATGGACTTCTGATCCGGCTGCTCGTAGTCCAGGGGCACTTCCACCTCGGCGCATTCGAACTGTGTTGAACAACTCGTCCAGTCCACGTCCTGGGAGTAGTACTTCCCCAGGTCCGCCGGAGCCGAAGGCATGGCCGCCTCGGACTGCTGCGCGGCGTCGTCGGCGGGTTGGCTGCTGCAGGCGGTCAGGAGCAACAACGAGGCGGCCGCAGCGGCCGCCCAGCGCAGCCGTCGTCGGGTGGGAATCATGCGGTGGTGTCTCCTTGGTTCCTGGCCGGCAGCAGCCCGGCCATCATGGCCTCCATGGCCAGCAGCGGTTGGACGTTGGCGGTGATGCGACGGCGGGCCTCGGAGATGTAGTCGATGCGCGCCAGTGTTTCTTCGGCGGTGGTGCGGTGGGCCACCGTCGTGAGTTCGCGGGACAGGTAGTCATTGACCAGTTCGCTCCCGCTGGCCAGCTGCAGGGTCAGCACATCGCGGTAGACGGTGGTCAGGTCGATCAGCGCGCGGTCCAGGGAGTCGTTGACCCCCCGTTTGGCCCGACGCTTATTGAGCTCTTCGAGGGCCTTGAATTGGCTACGGAGCTGCGGGGGGACGGGGGAGTCGGCCTCCAGGCCCAGGGTTTCGCGCAGGGCGGCGGTGTCCGCGAGGGCCCGGGCCTCCGCCGAGGCGGTGGACTCCTCGGTGGAGAGCTTCACCAGCTCCCCGGCGGCGACCACCGCATCGGAAACCGAATTCAACCGCAGGGGCATGCGGACGGTCTGATCGCGGCGCCGTCGTGCGCCGTCATCGCGGGCGAGCCGGCGGGCGATGCCGATATGGCTTTGGGACACCCGGGCCGCGAAATCGGCGTCGTGGGCAGAGAGTCCGTCGCGGCGGACCAGCAGTTCGGCCACCGCCTGGCGGGAGGGGACGCCGAGGGTGATGGGCCGGCAGCGTGAACGGATGGTCACCAGCACGTCGGCCGGGCTCGGGGCGCACAGGATCCACACGGTCTGCGGTGGGGGCTCCTCGATGGACTTGAGCAGGACGTTGGTGGTCCGCTCGGTCATCCGGTCGGCGTCCTCGACGATGATGACCCGCCATTTACCCGCCGAGGGCCGGTCCTGGGCCCGGGTGATCAGCTCACGGACATCCACGATCTGGTAATTGACCTTCTCCGTGGCGATCAGCGAGACGTCGGGGTGGGTGCCCGCCATGACGGTGCGGCAGGCGTGGCACTGCCCGCACCCCCGGTCGTGCGGATCGGGGGCATCGCATTGCAGGGCAGCGGCAAAGGCCCGGGCGGCATTCGAACGACCCGACCCCGGAGGGCCCGTGAACAGCCACGCATGGGAGGGGGCGCCCAGGGCCGCGGCCCGCTGCAGGGCGCCGATGGCCGCATCCTGTCCCGGCAGGTCGGCCCAGACCCCGGTCAGTTCGGCGGGGGCGCTCACGACGAGGCCCCGGCAGCCTGGAGCGCGGTGTCCACGGCCGTGGCGATGCGGGCGGCCAGGTCCTCGACCTCCAAGGAGGCATCGAGGACCACGTAGGCGCCGTCGTCGTTCCGGGCCCGCTCCAGGAAGGCTCGACGGATGCGGGTATGGAAGTCGTCGGGCTCGGATTCGAGCCGGTCCTCGGCCCCGTGGCCCTGCGTGCGGCGTTGCCGGCCGGCCAACGGATCGACGTCGAGCAGGATGGTCAGATCCGGGCGGAGCCCGTCGGTGGCCCAACGGTTCAGCCGCAGCACCTCGTCGGCCCCCAACCCGCGTCCGACCCCCTGATAGGCGACCGATGAGTCGATGAAGCGATCGCAAATGATCGTGGCCCCGCGCCCCAGGGCAGGAAGGATGAGCTGCTGGACATGGGCGGCGCGGGCGGCGGCGAACATCAGGGCCTCGGTGCGGGCATCGACCTCGCCGCGGTCGTGTTCGAGCACGAGGGAACGCAGTTCCTCGCCGATGACGGTGCCTCCCGGCTCACGGGTACGGACGACTTCGCGGCCGCCGTCCTGGAGCCTGCGGGCCAGCAGGGCGGCCTGGGTGGATTTGCCGGCACCATCGCCGCCTTCGAGGACGACGAACAGGGCTCCGGGCGCGCGCTGCATTTCATTCACCCGTTCAGCCTATCGGCCCGGGCCGGTAATACGCGGTCGCGACTTCGAAGGGGCCCGATCCGGCGGTCTACGATGCTGACATGCCCACTTCACACCCGCAGGATCTTGCCCCGGATACCGTCGTCGTCGCCGCAGGACGGCCCCCGCGCGAACCCGATGCGCCGGTGAATCCACCGATCGTGCTCTCCTCCACCTTCGTGGGCACCGGGACCCCGGGCCAGGGGGAGCGGACGTACGCGCGGTTCTCCAACCCCACCTGGGACCCGCTGGAAGAGGCCCTGGCCCAACTGGAATCCTGCCCGCTGCCCGGGCTGGTCTACGCCTCCGGCATGGCCGCCGTCGCCTCGGCCATGTCGCTGCTGCCCCGCAACGGCACCATCGTCATCCCCCGGCACAGCTACAACGGGTCGCTGTCATTGGTGGCCGATCTGCAGGCCCGCATCGGACTGCAGGTCCGGTTGGCCGATGTCGAGGACACCGAAGCCACCCTGGCCCTGCTCGAGGGCGCCGACATGCTCTGGCTCGAAAGCCCGACCAACCCGATGCTCGAGGTCGCCGACGTCGCCGCACTGGCTGCCGGGGCCCGCGCCGCCTCGGTGCTCTGCGTCGTGGACAACACCTTCTCCACGCCGTTGTTGCAGCGTCCGCTGGAGCTCGGCGCCGACGTCGTGGTGCATTCGGCGACCAAGTACATGGGCGGGCATTCCGACGTCGTCCTCGGGGCCGTCATCACCGGCAATGCCGAGCTGCGCAGCACGCTCCATGCCTACCGTTCGCTGCACGGGGCGGTCCCGGGACCCTTCGAAACCTGGCTGACCCTGCGCGGCTTGCGGACCATGGCTCTGCGGGTCGAACGCGCCCAGGCCAACGCCGGGGAGCTGGCCCGCCGCCTCGACGCCCATCCGGCGGTGGAGGCCGTGCGCTACCCCGGGTTGGAAGCGGACCCCGGGCACACCCGGGCCGCGGCCCAGATGGAGGGATTCGGCTCGATCCTGTGCCTCACCGTCGCCGGGGGAGAAGCGGCCGCCGAGGCGGTCCTGGCCGCCCTGCGGTTGTGGACCCCGGCCACGAGCCTGGGCGGGGTCGAGTCCCTGGCCGAACGCCGGCGGCGCCACCCGGGGGAGCCGGATACCGTGCCGGCGAACCTGATCCGGCTCAGCGCGGGCATCGAGAACGTCGAGGACTTGTGGAACGATCTGAGCGCCGCGCTGGAGAGCACGCGCTAAAGACGGATCGGCTGCGGTTCCCCTAGACTGGCAGACGTGGAAACCGCATTGTTGTTCGAGATCTATCTCTTCAAGGCCCTGAGCCTGGTGGCCCTGGTCCTGGGGCTGTGGGCCTTCATCGATGCCCTGCGCCACCCGGCGCAGAACTACGAACGCGAAAACAAGCGCACCAAGGGCTTCTGGATGGGCATGACCGGCGTGGCCGCCGTGGTCTGCGTCTTCAGCTTCCTCGGCCCCGGTGGCGCCGGTTTCCTGCAATTGATCGCCGCCTGTATCAGCTGCGTCTACCTCGCCGACGTGCGGCCTGCCGTGGGCGGCAGGGGCGCCCCGGGATACTACAACTACTAGAGCCCCGGCTCCTGGAGCGCCAACGACCCCGTCCGCGGGGCCACACACGCCCAGTCCACGGTCAATTCGCCCAATCGCCACCGTGAGGGGCCATCACGGACCGGCCAGCCCGCCGCCCGCAGGGCCCGGCACATGGCCATCCAGCGTTGCCGCTGCCCGAACGTGGACCAAGGCGCCGTAGCCAGCCAGGCGGCATCGGCCGCGGCCAGGAAATCGTGGACCCGCTCGCCGGGATGGTTGCGGTGGATCAGCGCCTTCGGCAGGCGTTCGGCCACCTCGCTGGGGCGTTGGACGGCACCGAAACGAATCGAGATGCTCAAGGTCAGCGGACCCTCGGGGGAGATGCCCACCCAGGTGCTCACCCGACCGATCTCGTCGCAGGTCCCCTCGATGAGCAGCCCCGCAGGATCCAGCCGGGCGGCCAGCGAAGACCAGATGGCCGCCACATCGTCCTCGGTGTATTGACGCAGGACATTGAAGGCCCGGATGAGCAGGGGGTTGCGGTCCGTGGGGATCTCGAAACCACCGACGGCGAAGGAAAGCCCCTCGACCTCCAACAGCTTCGCCGCCAGCACCCGGCCGGGATCGATTTCCAGTCCGACGACGCAGACCAGGGGGTTCACCGCACGCAGACGTTGAAAATATTCGACGGCGGTGCGCGGGGAGGCCCCGTAGCCCAGATCCACGCAGATCGGGGGTGCGCCGGTGACATCGGGGCGGAGCCGGAAGTTCTGCGTGCCGGTCATCCAGCGGTCCACCCGACGCATCCTGTTCGGATTCGTCGTCCCGCGGGTGGGGTTGCCCACAGGGCGTCCGGCCTGATGCCGGCCGCCGAGTCTTCGAGACTTTTGCACCACGAAAAAAATATAGACCCGCCCCGGGCCCCGTCATGACCAGAAGCCGGTGAAAGTAACCGACTTCACGCCCGATAGGATGAAGTCATGACGCACACCCTGATCCTGCTCCGCCACGGGCAGAGCGAATGGAACGAAAAGAACCTCTTCACCGGCTGGTACGACGTGCCGCTGACCGAGAAGGGACGCGCGGAGGCCATCCGCGGCGGTGAGTTGCTCACCGAGGCCGGCCTCGTCCCCGACGTGCTGCACACCTCGCTGCTCAAACGCGCGACCATCACGGCCAACCTCGCCCTGGAAGCCGCGGATCTCTCATGGATCCCGGTCCGGCGTGACTGGCGGCTGAACGAGCGCCACTACGGGGCCCTGCAGGGCAAGGACAAGGCCCAGACCCTGGCCGAGTTCGGAGAGGAGCAGTTCATGGAATGGCGTCGCTCCTATGACACCCCGCCGCCGCCGCTGGACGACGACTCCGAGTTCTCCCAGATCGGGGACCGCCGCTACGCGGACCTGGGCGATGACGCGCCGCGCACCGAATGCCTCAAGGACGTGCTCGAGCGGATGCTGCCCTACTGGAACAGTGCCATCCGCCCCGATCTGGAGGCCGGCAAAACGGTCCTGGTCACCGCGCACGGCAACTCGTTGCGGGCCATGGTCAAGCATCTCGACGGCATTTCGGACGAGGACATCGCCTCGCTGAACATCCCCACGGGCATCCCGCTGGTCTACGAACTGGACGAGGACTTCACCCCCGTCACCCCCGGCGGACGCTACCTCGACGCGGACGCGGCGGCCGACGCCATCCAGGCCGTTGCCAACCAGGGACGCAAATAGCCCGTTCCCGGGAGGAATCCAGACCACACAGCCGGGGCCGGCCCGCGTATCGACGCGGACCGGCCCCGGCTGTGTCAGAGGTGGATCAGAGTGCCGCGCTCCCGGGCTCCCATTCCCCGGTGACCAGGTAGTTGACCTTGCGGGCCACGGAGACCCCGTGGTCGCCGTAGCGTTCCAGATAGCGGCTGGTCAGGGTCACATCGGCGGTGCGGGGCCCCGACTCGTTCCACTCGGGGCCGGCGACGGTCTTGAAGACGCTGGCGTGCAGGTCGTCGATCCGGGCGTTGAGCGCCACGATCTCCCGGGCGATCTCCAGATCCCGTGTTTCGAGCAGGGTGATCAGCTTCCGGGCGATCTGCACATCGAGTCCGGCCATCTCCGCGAAGACGGGGGTCACCGAGGCCGGGGCCACGGGGACCGGGAAACGGAGCCGGGTGAGCTGGGCGACGTGGCGGGCCAGATCGCCCATACGCTCGAGCGAGGCGCTCATGCGCAGCGAACCGACGATCATGCGCAGATCCGAGGCCACCGGTCCCTGCAGGGCCAGGACGTCGATGGCCCGCTCATCGAGCTGGGTCTGCATGAAGTCCACCCGGGCGTCCGCGGCGATGACCTCCTGGGCGATCTCGGTATCGGCCTCGGCATACGCCGTGTAGGCGCGTTCCATGGCATCGGCCACGAGTCCGGCCATCTGGGTCAGTTCCTCACCGATCGTCAGGAGTTCCGCCTGGAAGACCTTGCGCATGGGGTGTCCTTTCATCATGGTGTTCCCCCACGGTCAGGCAGGGGACGGGCACTGTAGTCATCAACACTGCCACCCCAACGTTAACCTCCGGGCCCTCGCGCATGAACATTCGGTGAATGGGCGCCGGGGCCCGTCCCGAGGGGCAGGAGCCGGACAGCGGCCCGGTTAGGGTGGGATCGTGGATGATGCACTGATCATAGTGATCGCCGGGCTCGTGGGGCTGGCGCTGGGCGTCGTGGGTCTGTTGGCCTACCGTTACAGCCGCCTGCAGCGCGAGGCGGTGACCGACGTCGGAGAGCCGACACTGCCCGACGGCGCCGCGGAGATCCTCTCCGTCGTCGGACGGGCCTTCGTCGTGGTCGATGACATCGACGGGGTCGTCCGGGCCAATCCGGCCGCCTATGCCTACGGGCTGGTCCGCGGGCACACCGTGGTCCATGCGGAACTGCTGGCCCTGGCCCGCAGGGTGCGTTCGGACGGGGTCATCGAGGAACGCCAGTTCGAACTGCCCCTGGGCCCGCTGGGCCAGGGGACGATCGTGGTGCATGTGCGCGTGGCTCCGCTGGGCGAGGAATACATCCTGTTGCTGGCCGACGACCGGACCGAGATCACCCGCACCGAGGCCATCCGCAATGACTTCGTCGCCAACGTCTCCCACGAGTTGAAGACGCCGGTGGGGGCCATCCAGCTGCTCTCCGAGGCCATCGACGGGGCCGCGGATGACGAAGTGGCGGTCAAACGCTTTTCCACCCGGCTGTATAAGGAAGCCCATCGGCTCGCGGCCCTGGTGCAGGACATCATCGAACTGTCCCGCCTGCAGGGCACCGACGTCGTCCTGCAGGGCCAACCGGTGGATGTGAACCGGATCGTGGCCGAAGCCGTGGACCGCAACCGGCTCACCGCCGAGGGCAAGGCCATCACGATCACCGTCGGCGGGGAGACCCGGGACCGGATCTTCGGGGAGCGTGATCTGCTGATGACCGCCTTCCGCAACCTCATCGACAACGCCATCCGCTATTCGCCCGAGGGCACCAACGTCGGGGTGGGCGTGCGCTCCCGCGACGGGCTGGTGCAGGTTTCGGTGACCGACCAGGGCCCCGGCATCGCCCCCGAGGAACAGGAACGCATCTTTGAGCGCTTCTACCGCGTCGATGCCGCCCGCTCGCGCCAGACCGGCGGCACCGGCCTGGGACTGAGCATCGTCAAGCACGTCATTTCCAACCACGGCGGCGAAGTCACGCTGTGGTCCCGCCCGGGGCAGGGCTCCACCTTCACGGTGCGCATGCCCCGGCACGAAGACGCCCACGGGGCGGCACACGACCAGGGGCCGACCCCGGGCGTGGAGACCGCCACCGACCATCCGACCGGCGACGCCGAGGCGCGCCGGGCGATTGCAGAAGGAGACCGAACTTGACCCGCATCCTGGTGGTCGAAGACGAGGAGTCGCTCAGCGACCCGCTGGAATACCTGCTGACCAAGGAGGGATTCGAGATCCAGGTCGTCGACAACGGCCTCGATGCCGTCACCGAATTCGACCGCAACGGGGCCGATCTGGTCCTGCTGGACCTCATGCTCCCGGGCCAATCCGGCACCGAGGTCTGCCGGCAGCTGCGCCAGCGCTCATCGGTCCCGGTGATCATGCTGACGGCCAAGGACGCGGAAATCGACAAGGTCGTGGGTCTGGAGATCGGCGCCGACGACTACGTGACCAAACCCTATTCGGCGCGGGAGCTGATTGCGCGGATCCGGGCCGTGCTGCGCCGGCAGGGCGAACCGGAGGAACTGGTGGCCTCCACCATCCAGGCCGGGCCGGTGCGGATGGATGTGGAACGGCATACCGTCAGCGTGCACGGCGAGGCGGTGTCGTTCCCGTTGAAGGAGTTCGAGCTCTTGGAGATGCTGCTGCGCAATGCCGGGCGCGTGCTCACCCGGGGCCAGCTGATCGACCGGGTCTGGGGCTCGGACTACGTCGGGGACACCAAGACGCTCGATGTGCACGTCAAACGGCTGCGCTCAAAGATCGAACCCGACTCCGCGGCCCCGGTGCATCTGGTGACGGTGCGCGGGCTGGGCTATAAGTTCGAGTCCTGAGCAGCTGCCGGGGCGCCCCGGCAGCAGGACCAGAGAGCAATGGCCGGGGCCCGTGGAAGAACTTCCACGGGCCCCGGCCATCTCCAGCCGTGGTGGAGGATTACTCGCTGTCGAGAATCGGCTTGGTGGGCTCCAGATGCTTGACCGTGTCCTTGTTGTAGCCCTCCGGAAGGAACGGGCGGTACTCGGGCAGGGCACCGTTGACCACGGGGATCGATTCCTGGACGCTGTTGGAGCCGACCTTCAGGGTGGCGTCCACATGGGATCCGGGTTCGGCGCCGGCCTGGGGGATGACGGTCTTGTTCTCGTCGTCCTCGAGCTTGAGCGAAGTCTTCGCCGGAACCTTGATCTTGGTGGAGGTACCGTCGACCACCAGCTCAACCGAAGCGGGCTCGGAGGTGTCGTTGATCAGGCTGCCGATGGCGCGGGCCGGCTCATCGGCGGTGTTGGTGACCAGCAGCAGGTTGCGCACCTCGACATCGGCGACGTCGAAGACGATGCCATCCGAGGCCGCGTAGTGCATCGTGGTGGCTTGCTGGTTCACTGCGCCACAACCGGTCAGGCCGACCGCCAGCAGGGCGGCGGCAGCAACGGATGCGGTTCGGCGGCCGCGGAACTTCTGTGCGGTGATCACGGCACAAACTCCTCTATAAGGTTCATCTCTGGTGTTGTCGCACCCCTGCGGACGAGTGATCCCGCGTCAGGGCGTGAATAAGCGTTGGCCCCAGCCTAATCGGTATCGCAGCAAAAGTATGACTCGGCCGCACCCCGGATGAAGCAACCCTGTTTTAAAGCGGACCGCGGCCGACCGCGCGCACATAACATCAATCCCCGAAATGACAAGGGCTGATTATGGTCCCCTTTCCCGAGGAAGACCGGCAACTCGCCGAGGGCAGGGGTATTTCATGGTAAACTTGATGGTGGGAAAGGGGTTTATCCAGATGGTTTTTGAGGTTGGCGAGACGGTTGTTTACCCTCACCACGGTGCGGCGAAGATCGAAGAGATCAAAATGCGCACCATCAAGGGCGAAGAGAAGATGTATCTCAAGCTCAAGGTGGCGCAAGGCGATCTGACAATCGAGGTTCCGGCAGAGAATGTAGACCTGGTCGGCGTGAGGGACGTCGTTGATCAGGAAGGCCTGGATCACGTATTTGATGTCCTACGTGCCGAATTCACGGAGGAACCGACGAACTGGTCCCGCCGTTATAAGGCCAACTTGGAGAAGTTGGCCTCCGGGGACGTCGTCAAGGTGGCGGAGGTCGTACGCGACCTGTGGCGCCGGGACAACGACCGCGGACTTTCGGCCGGCGAAAAGCGCATGCTCGCGAAGGCGCGCCAGATCCTGATCAGCGAATTGGCCCTGGCCAAGAAGCTCGATGAGGAGAAGGCGGAAATCGTCCTCGACGAGGTGCTGGCCTCCTAAGGGAAGGCCGTCCAGCACGGCCGTCCACGTACGTCGAAAGGCCCGTCCACCCACCCGGGTGGACGGGCCTTTCTGCTGCCCGCCGCTAAGCTGGACCCGTGACTGCAACCACCTCCACCGGGCCCCGTGTCGGCATCATCCTCGTGGCCGCCGGCTCCGGCACCCGGCTGGGCCACGGGATCCCCAAGGCCCTGGTCGAAGTGGCCGGGACGACCTTGCTCGAACACGCCCTCCGGGCCGCCCTGACCTCCCGGACCGCCCACGAAATGGTCGTGGTGCTCCCGCCGGGGGAGGAGCGGCTGCTCGAGCTCTGCGCGGAGGCCGCCCGGAAGGCGGCTATTCCGCTGTCCACGGCGACGGGCGGCTCCTCACGCAACGACTCCGTCCGGGCCGGCCTGGCGGAACTGGGCGACGTCGACCACGTGCTGGTCCACGACGCCGCCCGCTGCCTGACCCCTGCCGACGTCTTCGTCCGGGTCGCCGCGGCCCTCGCCGCGGGGGCCACCGCCGTCGTCCCCGGTGTCGCCGTATCCGACACCATCAAATCGATCGACCCGAAGGCCCCGGCAACCGCCGGGATCCCCGGGGCCCACCGGGTCACCGGAACCCCCGACCGCTCGGGGCTGCGCGCCATCCAGACCCCCCAGGGCTTCGACGCCAGGGCCCTGGACGCCGCCCATGCCGGGGCCGCGACGCTGGGCGCGGCCGAAGCCGAAGCGATCACCGATGATGCCCGGTTGATGGAAGCCACTGGATCGGAGGTGCTCGTGGTCCCCGGGGCCGCCGACGCCTTCAAGATCACCACCGGGCTGGACCTCCTACTGGCCGAGGCCCTGCTGGCCAGCCGCACCCCGTCGACCCCCTCCCAGGAGCAGCCATGACCCCCCGCCCCCTCATCCCGCGCACCGGCATCGGTGTGGATGTGCACGCCTTCGACGAGACCGGGACGCGCGAACTCCGGCTGGCCGGGCTCCACTGGCCCGGCGAACGCGGGCTCAGCGGCCACTCGGACGGCGACGCCGTGGCCCACGCCGCCTGCGATGCCCTGTTCTCCGCCGCAGGGATCGGGGACCTGGGCACCCATTTCGGGACCGACCGGCCGGAATTCGCCGGCGCCTCAGGCCCCCGACTGCTGGCCGAAGCGGCCCGGCTGGTGCGTCAGGCGGGCTGGGAGATCGGCAACGTCTCCATCCAGTTCGTCTCCCGGCGACCCAAATTCGCCGCACGCCGCGAAGAGGCCAACGCGGTGCTCTCCGCGGCGGCAGGGGCCAGCATCACCGTCACCGCCACCACCTCGGACGGGCTCGGCTACGAGGGGGCCGGTGAGGGGCTGACCGTCTACGCCACGGCATTGGTCCACCCGCCCGTCAGCTAATCTGGTGCGGTGAGCATCCGTTTTTATGACACCAGGCAAGCACAGGTCCGCGACTTCGTCCCGCTGACACCGGGACGGGTGGGCCTCTACTACTGCGGTGCCACGGTCCAGGGCGTCCCGCATGTCGGGCACGTCCGGTCGGCCATCGCCTTCGACATCCTCGTGCGCTGGCTCGAATACCGCGGCCTGCGGGTCGATGTGGTCCGCAACGTCACCGACATCGACGACAAGATCCTCGACAAGTCAGCCGCCTCCTTCGCCGGGGACTTCGAGGGAGACGACCACTACCTCCCCGAGGAGGAATGGTTCGCCCTGGCCTACCGGTTCGAGCAGGCCTTCACCCGGGCCTACGACGGACTCGGTGTCCGCAGGCCCACCTACGAACCGCGGGCCACCGGCCATGTGACCGAAATGCATGAACTCATCACCCGCCTCATCGACGCCGGGCACGCCTACCCCGCGGACGACGATTCCGGCGACGTCTACTTCGACGTGAGGTCCTTCCCCGACTACGGGGCCCTGACCCGGCAACGGCTCGAGGACCTGCAGGACGCCGCCGATGCCGACCCGCGCGGTAAACGCGACCCCCGCGACTTCGCGTTGTGGAAAGGCAGCAAATCCACCGACCCGGCCAGCGCCTCCTGGCCCGGCCCGTGGGGTCGCGGACGCCCCGGCTGGCACCTGGAATGCTCGGCCATGGCCCGCAAATACCTGGGGGCCTCCTTCGACATCCATGGCGGCGGCCTGGACCTGCGCTTCCCGCACCACGAAAACGAACTGGCCCAGTCCACGGCGGCCGGCGACGGTTTCGCGAACTTCTGGATGCACAACGGGATGGTCACCTACGAGGGGGAGAAGATGTCGAAATCGATCGGCAACACCATCTCCCCCGAGGAGATGCTCGAGCAGGCTCCGGCCCGCGTGGTCCGCTACTTCCTGGGCCAGGCCCACTACCGTTCCCAGCTGGACTACAAGCCCAGCTCGCTGCAGGAAGCCGGTGCGGCCCTGGAACGCATCGACAGCTTCGTCTCCCACGCGCTGCACCGTCTCTACGCGGTCGACGCCGGGGCCGACTTCGACCTGGAGCTGGAGCATTTCGCGGTCACCGACGATTTCGCCGCGGCCATGGACGAGGACCTCAACGTCCCGCAGGCCCTCGCCGCACTGCACGAGGTGGTCCGGGCGGGGAACACGGCGTTGGCCGATAGTGATCTGCCCGCCGCCGACCGGGCGCTGCAACAGGTCATGGCCATGACCTCCACGCTCGGGCTCGACGACGCCGTCGGCGCCGGCGACGGGGCCGTCCCCGGCAATGCCGTCCTGGACGATCTGGTGCGGGCCCAACTGGCCGAACGCGACCAGGCCCGCGCCTCCAAGGACTGGGCGAGGGCGGACACCATCCGCGATACGTTGTCCGCCGCCGGCGTCGTGGTCGAGGACTCCGCGGACGGGGCCCGGTGGACGCTGAAATAGGGTTCGTCAAAAACCTGCCGTTCCACCTGTAAAATGGAAGGTTGGCGGGTATTGCGACCGCGCGGACCCCGACCCCACCAACATCGAGGATTTCATCCCATGGCAACACCCAAGCGTCACGGCGGCGCACCGAAGAAGAAGAAGGGCCCCACCGTGGGCACCGGCGGCCACGGCCGCAAGTCACTCGAAGGCAAGGGCCCCACGCCCAAGGCCGAGGAGCGGACCTACCATCAGGCCTACCGCAGCCGCCAGCTCGCCGAGCGGGCGGCCGCCAAGCCCGGCGCGACCCGCCAACGCCCCGCCGGCCGCGGCGGTGGCCGCAGCAGGAACGCCGAGGAAATGGTCAGCGGACGCAACTCGGTGCTCGAGGCGCTGCGCGCCGACATCCCGGCCAAGGCGCTCTACCTGGCCATCCGCATCGATGTGGACGACCGGGTGCGGGAGATCCTGAAGCTGGCCGCCGACCGGGGACTGGCCGTCATGGAAACCGGCAAACCCGAGCTGGACCGGATGACCGACGAATCCATCCACCAGGGCCTGGCCCTGCAGGTGCCTCCCTACGACTACCCGGACGCACTGGAAACGGTGAAGGCGACACTGGCGAAGGTGGCCAAGGGCCATCTGGCCAACACCCCGCTGTTCATCGCCCTGGACGGGATCACCGATCCGCGCAACCTCGGGGCCATCATCCGGTCGGCCTCGGCCTTCGGCGCCCACGCGGTCATCGTCCCGGAACGCCGTTCCGCCGGACTGACCGCCTCGGCATGGAAGACCAGCGCCGGGGCAGCGGCCCGGGTCCCCGTGGCCCGCGCCACCAACCTGACGAACACGCTCAAGGCCATGAAGCAGGCCGGGGTGTATGTCGTCGGACTCGACGGGGACGGGGACGTGGACCTGACCGGCCTGCCGTTGGCCACCGAACCGCTGTGCATCGTCGTCGGATCCGAGGGCAAGGGCCTGTCGCGTCTGGTGAAGGAGAACTGCGACCAGATCGTTTCGATCCCCATCGAATCCGCGATGGAATCGCTGAACGCCTCCATGGCGGTGGGTATCACGCTCTACGAGATCGCGCGCCTGCGCAACGACTGAGCTGGACGAGCAGATGAAGCACAATCCCGAGGCCGGAAGCACACGCCTGGACCCCCCGACGGGTGGATCCACGGCCGTGATCTCCGGGATCTCCGCGGCGGTTCCGGGCCCGGGGGGCGAAACGGTGGACGACGCCGTGAACGTCGCCGTCTTCGCCCCGGACCTGGATTCCGTGGACGTCCATTACACGGACCCCTCGGGGCAACCGGTCCTCACCGTGCTGACCGGGCATACCGGACAGACGCATCATGGTCTGGTCAAGGGCCTGCGCCCCGGCGCCAGCTATGCCTTCTGGGCCCACGGGGCCGAGCTGCCGCAGGACGGGCAGCTCCTGCTGGATCCCTACGCCCGCGCCATCACCGAGGACGACGACGGGGTCCTGTGGGGGGTCCATGTCAGCGAAGACTTCGACTGGGGCGGGGACGCCCCGCCGATGGTTCCCTGGCGCAACACCGTCATCTACGAAGCCCATGTGCGCGGGCAGTCCATGCTGCACCCCGAGGTGCCGGAGGAACTGCGCGGCACCTATGCCGGGATGGCCCACCCTTCCGTCATCGACCACCTGTTGTCCCTGGGCGTCACGGCGGTGGAACTGCTGCCGATCCACTTCCACCTGGACGAACCCCACCTCCAGGAGCTCGGGCTGCCCAACTACTGGGGATACAACACCCTGGGCTTCTTCGCCCCGCACCCCGACTATGCCAGCGCCGCCGCCCGTGAGGCAGGACCGGCGGCGGTCCGTGACGAGCTCAAGGGCATGATCCGGCTGCTGCACCAGGCGGGGCTGGAAGTCATCCTGGACGTCGTCTACAACCACACCGCCGAAGGCGGGGCCGACCAGAAGACGTATTCGTGGCGGGGGCTCGGGAACCTGGCCTACTACCGGCACGACGACGCAGGCAACTATGTGGACACCACCGGGTGCGGGAACACCCTGGACTTCTCCACTCTGCCGGTGATCGAGATGGCCCTGGCCTCGCTGCGGCACTGGGTGGCCGACTACCATATCGACGGTTTCCGCTTCGATCTGGCGGTCACCCTGGGCCGTGACGAGGAGAACCGTTTCACCCCGCACCACCCGTTCCTGGAGGCCCTGTCCACCGATCCGTTGCTTTCGCGCGTGAAGCTGATCGCCGAACCGTGGGATGTGGGCTACGACGGCTGGCAGACCGGCCGCTTCAACGCGGACTTCGCCGACTGGAACGACGGATACCGCGACACGGTCAGGGAATTCTGGGTCGCCGGCCGCGGGGCCCTCGACGGCGGCGGACAGGCGCCGAACGTCGCCCGGCTGGCCAGCGTGCTGGCGGGCTCCCGGGAGACCTTTGCCGCCTCGGGGAGGGGCCCGCTGGCGTCGATCAACCTGGTCACCGCCCACGACGGTTTCACACTGCGGGACCTGGTCAGCCACGACCGCAAACATAATGAGGCCAACGGCGAATCCAACCGGGACGGGTCCGACGATAACCGCAGCTACAACCACGGCATCGAGGGCATGAGCGCCGACGAAACCATCGACGAGGCCCGCCTGCAGACGGCCTCGAATGTCATGGGTACGCTGCTGCTCTCGCTGGGGGTCCCGATGATCACCGCGGGTGACGAGTTCGGCAAGACGCAGCGGGGCAACAACAACGCCTACTGCCAGGACAACGAACTGTCCTGGTTGGACTGGGACCCGGATGACTTCGGCGAGAAGATCCTGCGCCGCACCAAGGCCTTCTCCAGGATCCGCAAGGAATTCCTGCAGCATCAGCCGTTCGTCTATCCGACCATCGCCGAGAGCTCCTACCTGCTGTGGCTCAACGCCGAGGGCGTGCCCATGCGCCAGGAGGAGTGGACCGACGGCGGCACCCGGCTGGTGCAACTGCTGATGGGTTCCGCCTCGGGCAGCATCGACGGGCTGGTCGTGTTCAACGGGCATCTGGACGATCAGGGGATCCGCCTTCCCGCCGCGGACTCCCTGAAGGATTTCCGCCCCTCCGAAGCCGCCGAAACGACCTTCGAACTGCGCTACGGCACCGGGACGGGCCTGCGGTCACGCCAGGGCACCGTCTTCACCGCCGGGGACCAGGACACCGTGGAAGCCAATACGATCAGCATCTATCGCTGTGAGGCGCCCCGGAGCCGGGGGACCACTACCCCGTAGTGGCCACCAGCCCCAGTTCGGCGGACGAGGCCAGCAACGGGTGTCCCGGAACCACCCGGACCGCGTACCCGAATTCACCGGCGCGCTCCAGGGACCAGCTGCCCCGGAAGCGGAACCGGCCGTGGCCCAGATCCCCGGCCACCTCCAAGGGGTGCCTCGTGGACTCGGTCAGCTGGCCGTCGGCGTCGATTCGACCCTGGACGGCCTCGACCTGCACCGCCGCGGGAGAGAGCCCGCCGAGCCGCAGGTAGGCCTCGAGCCGGAAGACATCCCCCAGGGAGGGGTCGGGTCCCAGCCCCGGAGCCTCGACGTGTTCGATGACAACCTCCGGCCAGGCGGCGGTGACCTCCCGGATGAAGGAAGCCACCGAACGGGCCCCGGCGAAGTCCTCGGCCCCGGCAACGCGCCCCGAACGGGCCGCCGGCAGGTACAGGGTCTCCACATAGTCCCGGACCATGCGTTCGGCCGAGACCTGCGGTCCCAGGCTCGCCAGGGTATGGCGGATCATCGCCAACCACTTCCGCGGCACCGGCCCCCGCCCCGGCAATGCCTGCTGCTCGGGGTCCTGCCCGGGCTGGTGGGCGTAGAAGCGCGGGGCCACGATGGCCTCGATCAGCTCGTACAGTGCGGTGGCCTCGAAATCGTCGCGGTCCTCGGCGGCGGACCCCTCGGGCGCCGTGGGAATGGCCCAGCCGTTGTCGCCGTCGTACATCTCGTCCCACCAGCCGTCCAGGACCGAGAGGTTCAGCCCGCCGTTCAGCGCGGCCTTCATCCCCGAGGTGCCGCACGCTTCGAGCGGGCGCAACGGGTTGTTCAACCAGACATCGCAGCCGGGGAAGAGCGTCCCGGCCATGGCCATGTCGTAGTTGGGCAAAAAGACGATCCGGTGGCGGACCTCGGGATCGTCGGTGAACTGCACGAGTTCCTGGATCATCTGCTTTCCGGCCTCGTCGGCCGGATGCGATTTGCCGGCGATGACCAGTTGGATGGGCCGGGTCGGATGCAGCAGGGCAGCCTTCAGGCGGGCCGGATCGCGCAACATGAGGGTCAGGCGCTTATAGGTCGGCACCCGGCGGGCGAAGCCCAGGGTCAGCACGTCGGGATCCAGCACCGCATCGGTCCATCCCAGCTCTGCGGCACCGGCACCACGGTCGAGCCAGGAGGCCTTCAGCCGGGCCCGGACCTCCTCGATGAGTTGGACGCGCAGTTCCCGGCGCACCGCCCACAGCTCCTCGTCGGTGAACTGCCGGGCTGCGGTGAGCCGGGTGATCCGCGGATCGACCCAGGTGGATTCGTGGACGCCGTTGGTGATCGACCCGATCGGTGTCTCTTCCGCCTCGAATCCGGGGTACAGACCCGAGAACATGTCGCGGGAGACCTGCCCATGCAACTTCGAGACCCCATTGGCCCGTTGGGCCAACCGCAAACCCATGGCGGCCATGTTGAAGACGTCCTGCCCACCGCCCAACGCCGTATCTGAGCCGAGGGCCAGCACCGAAGCCGTCGGCACCCCGGGGGCCAGGCCCGCGTCCAGGAAACGGGCGACCCGGTCGGCCTCGAACCGGTCGATCCCCGCCGGGACCGGGGTATGGGTGGTGAACAGGGTGCTGGCCCGCACCGCGGCCAAGGCCGTCTCGAAATCGAGGCCGTCACCCATCAGTTCGCGGAGGCGTTCGATGCCCAGGAATCCCGCATGGCCTTCATTGGTGTGGAAGACTTCGGGGGCGGCCGTCCCGGACAGACGCGCATGGGCGCGCAGGGCCTTGACCCCGCCCATGCCCAGGAGCAGTTCCTGCTGCAACCGATAGTCCCCGCCTCCGCCGTACAGCCGGTCGGTGATGGCCCGGGCCGCCTCGTCGTTGGCCGGGACGTTCGAATCCAACAGGAGCAACGGCACGCGGCCGACATCGGCCCGCCAGATCCGGGCGTGCAACTGCCGGCCGTCGGGCAAGGGCAGGGTCACCGTCACCTCGGAGCCGTCGGCCTCACGCACGACGGACAGGGGCAGCCCCGCCGGTTCCAGGACCGGGTAGGTTTCCTGCTGCCAGGCTTCGCGGGAGAGTGATTGCCTGAAATAGCCGGCCTGGTAGAGCAGCCCGACGGCCACCAGCGGAACCCCCAGATCGCTGGCCGCCTTGAGATGGTCGCCGGCCAGGATCCCCAGGCCGCCCGAATACTGCGGCAACATGGCACTGATCCCGTACTCGGGGGAGAAATAGGCGATGGCCGCCGGCGGTGGGGATTCCAGGGCCTGATACCAGCGCGGGGCCCGAAGATACTCTTCGAGTTCCCCGGCCTGCTCCCGGATCCGGGCCACCAGCGGGGCATCGTCGGCCAGGCGAGCCAGTCCGGCCCGATCGAAACGCCTCAACAGGGCCCGCGGATTCTGCCCCACGGCCTCCCAGCCGAGCGGGTCGAGATCACGGAACAGCTCGGCGGTGGGTCGGTGCCACGACCACCGAAGATTCGCAGCAAGGCGTTCCAGCCCGGAAATCTTCTCCGGCAGGACGGTATGGACGGTAAAACCTCGAATGGCCTTCACGTGCTGAACGCTAGCCTAGAAAGTCGCCAATGTGGACGGCCGGCCGTCATATTGCGCCGCGGCAGCCACCACAGGACGGCGGGCGGCACAGAGTCCTTGGCTTTACCGCCCGGACTGACTAGCGTCTATGACGTGAGCACCAGGCGCAGGTCCAGATTCGGCCGCATACCCGTTACCGACGTCTTCCCGGTCATCGAGGGCGGACGGTTCCCTGCGAAGGCCATCACCGGCCAGGATGTCCTGATCCGGTCGACGGCCTTCCGCGAAGGCCATGACGCCCTCGCCGTGGAGGCGGTCCTCTACGACCCTCAGGACCGCGAAGCCCACCGCGTGAGGATGCGTCCCGGGGCCCCCGGGCTCGATGAATGGCTCGGCAGCCTGCGCCCCACCACCGAGGGCGACTGGACTTTCGAGGTCGAAGCCTGGGACGACCCGCTGGGCACCTGGTGGCACGACGCCGGAATCAAGGTCGCCGCGGGCCTCGACACCGAACTGATGTTCGCCGAAGGGGTGTTGCTGTTGCGCGAGGCCGCCGCCGCATCCCCGAACGCCCGGATACTGGAAACCGCCGCGGCCACCGCGGCCGATACCTCGTTGCCCGACGCCACCCGGATGGCCGCCGCCTCCAGCGGGGAGGTCCGCGCCGAACTGTTCCAGCGTCCGCTGCGGCGCATGGTCACCGGCAGCGGCCGGTTCCCGTTGCTGGTCGAACGCGTCCTGGCCGGCCGGGGCGCCTGGTACGAATTCTTCCCCCGCTCCGAGGGGGCCCGCTTCGACCCTGCCACGGGGACCTACACCTCGGGGACCTTCGCCACGGCCGCCGACCGGCTGGAAGCGGTGGCCGGGATGGGCTTCGACGTCATCTACCTGCCGCCGATCCACCCGATCGGCAGGACCTTCAGGAAGGGCCCGAACAACACGTTGACCGCAGGGGACCACGACCCCGGTTCACCCTGGGCCATCGGTTCCGCCGCCGGCGGCCACGACGCCATCCACCCGGATCTGGGCACGGAAGCCGATTTCGCCGCGTTCGTGGAACGCGCCGAGGCACTGGGGCTGGAAGTGGCCCTGGATCTGGCCCTGCAGGCCTCTCCCGATCATCCCTGGGTGGCTGAGCACCCCGAATGGTTCACCACCCGGGCCGACGGGAGCATCGCCTACGCCGAGAACCCGCCGAAGAAATACCAGGACATCTACCCGCTGAACTTCGACAACGACCCGCAGGGTCTCAGCGCCGAGGTGCTGCGCATCGTCACCGTGTGGATCGAACGCGGGGTGCGGATCTTCCGGGTGGACAACCCCCATACCAAACCCGTCGGGTTCTGGGAGTGGCTCATCGCCGAGGTCACCGAGGATCACCCAGGCACCGTGTTCCTGGCCGAGGCGTTCACCCGGCCGGCCATGATGCATGCGTTGGGGCGGGCCGGGTTCCAGCAGTCCTACACGTATTTCACCTGGCGGAACACGAAGGAGGAGCTGGAGGAGTACCTCCCGCAGGTCTCCACCGGGACCTCGGCGTTCTTCCGTCCGAACTTCTTCGTGAACACCCCCGACATCCTCACCGAGTACCTGCAGTTCGGGGGACCTGCGGCCTTCAGGATCCGGGCCGCCCTCGCCGCGACGGCGTCCCCGCTCTGGGGGGTCTACGCGGGATACGAACTCTATGAACACGTCGCCCGGCCCGGAGCCGAGGAGTACATCGACAATGAGAAGTTCCAATACAAGATCCGCGACTTCGACAGCGCCGAGGTCGAGGGCCGTTCCCTGGCCCCTTACCTGCGTCGGCTCAACGCCATCCGCGCCGACCACCCGGCCTTGGGCGAATTGCAGAACCTCGTGATCCACCCCACCAGCGACGACGCCACCATCGCCTATTCCAAATCCCGACGGACCCACCCCGTGGGCCTGCCCGCCCCGGGGACCTCCGCGGCAGCGCCGGTCGAGCCCCCACAGGAAGAGGGCCAGGAGATCGACACCCTCATCATCGTGGTCAATACGGACCCCCATGGCGCCCGCGAATGCACCGTGAGCCTGGACCTGGAGGCGCTGGACCTGCGAGAGCAGGACCTGGACGAGGACGGTAGGTTCACCGTGGACGACCTGCTCACCGGGGGAAGCTGGAAGTGGTCGGCCCATAACTACGTCCGGCTGGATCCGCACCAGGAACCGGCCCATATCCTGCACATCCGCCGGGGCACCTGATGGCCAACCCGTACCAGCTCAACGTTCCGGGTCTGACCCATGATCCGCAATGGCATCGCAAGTCGGTGTTCTACGAGGTGCTGGTCCGGGCCTTCTCCGACGCCAACGGCGACGGGAGCGGGGATTTCGCCGGGTTGATCGACAAGCTCGACTACCTGCAATGGTTGGGGGTGGATTGCCTCTGGGTTCCCCCGTTCTACGAATCCCCGCTGCGTGACGGCGGCTACGACATCTCCGACTACTACGACGTGCTTGACGAATTCGGCACCATCGGCGATTTCCGCCGCCTGGTCGCCGAAGCGCACGAGCGCGGGCTGCGCATCATCATCGACCTGCCGATGAACCACACCTCCGATGAACACCCGTGGTTCCAGGCCTCCCGCCGGGACCCGGAAGGCGAATACGGGGATTTCTACGTCTGGTCCGATACCGACGAGAAGTACTCCGAGGCCCGCATCATCTTCGTGGACACCGAGGAATCGAACTGGGCCTTCGACCCGGTGCGCCGCCAGTTCTACTGGCACCGCTTCTTCGACCACCAGCCGGACCTGAACTTCGAGAACCCCCGGGTGCACGAGGCCATGTTCGACGTCGTGAGGTTCTGGCTTGATCTGGGGGTGGACGGATTCCGTGCCGACGCGATCCCCTACCTGTTCGAGGAGGAGGGGACCAACTGCGAGAACCTGCCGGCGACGCACGACTTCCTGCGCCGGCTCAGACAGCTCGTGGATTCCGAATACCCCGGGCGCATCATCATCGCCGAGGCGAACCAGGCACCGCAGGAAGTGGTCGAATACTTCGGCACCACCGAGGAACCGGAATGCCATATGTGCTTCCACTTCCCGATCATGCCGCGGCTGTTCTATGCCCTCCGCGACCAGGTCGCCGCCCCGATCATCGAGGCCCTGGGCCAGACCCCCGACATCCCGTCCGGCACCCAATGGGGGACCTTCCTGCGCAACCACGACGAGTTGACGCTCGAAATGGTGACCCCCACCGAACGCGAAGCCATGCTCGGCTGGTATGCCCCGGACCCGCGGATGCGCGCCAACGTGGGCATCCGCCGCCGACTGACCCCGTTGCTGGATAATTCGCGGTCCGAACTCGAACTGATCCATGCCCTGCTCTTTGGTCTGCCCGGCAGCCCGTTCCTGTACTACGGGGACGAAATCGGGATGGGGGACAACATCTGGCTCGATGACCGCGACGCCTCGCGCACCCCCATGCAATGGAACCCCGACCGCAATGCCGGGTTCTCCGTCGCCGACCCCGGCCAGCTCTATCTTCCGGTGGTCCAATCCCTGGTCTACGGGTACACGAGCATCAACGTCGAACAGCAACTCGAGCACAGCGGGTCCTTCCTGCACTGGGTGCGGCAGATCCTGGGGGTGCGCCGCGAACATCCGGTCTTCGGCCTGGGGGACTACCGCAACGTCCCGGCCTCCAGCCCCAGCGTGCTGGCCTTCCTGCGCTTCCCCGAGGACCTGGGGGGCCACAAATCCACCCCCGAGGAGACCGATCAGGAGATGGAGACGCTGCTCTGCGTCTACAACCTGTCCCAACACCCGGTGGCCACCGAACTGGAACTGCCCGACTATGCGGGGCGCGGCCTGCGGGACATCTTCGGCGGCTCCCCCTTCCCTCCGGTGTCCCCCGAAGGGCGGTTGTCACTGGCCTTGGGCTCGCAGGGGTTCTACTGGTTGCGGTTGCGCTCGGTGCGCTCGGACGTCAATGCCACCTCGACCTCGACGCTTCCGGTCATCGACCCGGGGCGGCGGCGATGAGGTCCGACGCCGAGATCACCGGTGCGCTGGCCGGTTGGGTGGGGGAGCAACGGTGGTGTCCGGCACCCCGGGGGACGTTCACGCTGTCGGTGGTCGGGGTGCAGCCGGTCCCGCAGCCGGATCCCGACGCCCTGATGCTCAGCCTCCTGTTGGCCATCCACCCCAGCAGAATCTCCGATGAGGAGACCGGGCAACCAGGAGATAAATCAACTACTCATAATGTTTCGGTCGTGCAGGTCCCCGTGGTGTTGCGGCGATCTCCCGCCCAGGAACCGCCGCCCGTCCTGGGGGTCCTGGACGATCACGCCGTCCGGTTGCTGGCCCCGGAAACGACCGGCCTGCGGGCCGGGGGCAGCTGGCTGGTCCACGATGGAACCCAGGATCAGGGCTTCGTCAACGCCTGGGCCGCCCTGATGCTCCAGAGCCCGCCCGGCCAGGGGCCGGAGCTGGCCCCGATGCGGGTCCTGGACGGGGAGCAATCCAACACCTCGGTGGTGCTTGAGGGGCCCCGCGGCCCGGTCATCATCAAGTTCTTCCGGGTCCCGTCGCCGGGGACCAACCCCGATGTGGAACTGGGCTCCTTGCTCTCGGAGGCCGGATCGCAGGACGTGCCCCGGACCGTGGCCACGCTGGACGGGCGGTGGACGGCCGGCGGGGCCGAGGTCGGCGGAACCCTGTCCGTCATGCGTGAATTCTTCGACGCGGCCCGCGACGCCTGGCGGCTGGCCAGCCTCGCGGCCCTCGACGACCGGGATTTCACCACCGAGGCCGCCGAACTCGGGCGGGCCGTGGCCCGTCTGCACCACCAACTGACCGAGGTCGCCCCCACCGCCGTGGCCAGCGCGGCGGAAACCGCGGCGTTCATCGCGGCCCTGCGGGCCCGGCTCGTCTGGGGGTGGGAACGGGCGGCCCCTGCCGACGGGGCCCTGGCCGATGCGTTCGGCGAGGTCCTGGAATCACTGGGCGCCCTGGGCCGGCTGCCGTTGCTGCAGCGGATCCACGGGGACCTCCATCTGGGCCAGATCCTGGCCACCGAAGACCACGGATGGGTGGTCCTGGACTTCGAAGGCGAACCCCTGCGCAGTGCAGGGGAGCGGCGGGCGCCGGATGTGGCGCTGCGCGACGTGGTGGGCATGCTGCGGTCCTTCGATTACGCGGCGGGACGGGCCACCCACCCCGAGGTGTCCTCCTCAACCGCTGCCCCGGCTCCCGAGGCGGCCCACCAGGCGGCCCGCCAATGGTCGGCGCGGACCCGCAAGGCGTTCCTGAGGGGGTACCGTGAGGAAACGGGCGAGGCCGTCGACATCCAGTCGCCGCTCTTTCTGGCCCTCTGGCTGGACAAGGCCCTCTATGAAGTCGTGTACGAACGGCAAAACAGGCCGACCTGGGAACAGGTACCGGCCTCGGCGGTCCAGGAGGTCCTCTCAGCCATGCAGCACCCAGCGGATTCACCCCGGCGGGCCGAAACAGGCGCCGCAGCAACCCCCGGTGCCGCGGAGGGCGCCTCGACACCCCGCCCGATCACGGCCGAGGTGTTGGAAGCCGTCGCCGAAGGCCGCTTCCATGCACCCCACGGAGTCCTCGGGGCCCATCTGGGCAACGACGGCTCGATCACCGTGCGCACCCTACGCAAACTGGCGAGCACCGTCACCCTGGTCACCGACAACGACCGCCGGGAGATGACCCATGAGTACGACGGCGTCTGGGTGGCGGTGTTGGCTCCTCCGACGGGACGCGAAGGGACCGTGCCCGACTACCGGCTCGAGGTCGGCTATCCGGGGTCTGCCCCGGTGTTGGTCGACGATGCCTACCACTACCTGCCCACGCTGGGGGAGATCGACCTGCATCTCATCGGGGAGGGGCGCCATGAGCGCCTCTGGCAGGTCCTCGGGGCCCGGGTGCGCAGATACCACACGGTGATGGGCAACTGCGAGGGCACGGGGTTCGCCCTCTGGGCCCCCAACGCCCAGGCGGTCCGGGTGGTCGGGGACTTCAATGACTGGGACGGAACCGGCAACGCCATGCGTTCGCTGGGACGGTCCGGGGTCTGGGAGCTCTACATCCCCGGGGTCGTCGCCGGGGCGATCTACAAATTCGAGATCCTCGGCCAGGACGGCCACTGGAGGCAGAAGGCCGACCCGATGGCCCGGCACACCGAGATCCCTCCGTTGACCGGATCCGTCGTCGTGGAATCCTCCTATGGCTTCCAGGACGCCGAATGGATGGCGTCCCGGGCCCAGACCGACCCGCATGCCGGCCCGATGAGCGTCTATGAAGTGCATCTGGGCTCCTGGCGCCCCGGACTGGACTACCGCGAAATGGCCGAGCAGCTCAGCGAATACGTGACCTGGCAGGGATTCACCCATGTGGAGCTGATGCCCGTGGCCGAACACCCGTTCGGAGGATCCTGGGGCTATCAGGTGACCTCCTACTATGCCCCGACCTCGCGCTTCGGCCACCCCGACGATTTCCGATACTTCGTGGACCGGCTGCACCAGGCGGGTATCGGGGTCATCATGGATTGGGTTCCCGCCCATTTCCCCAAGGATGAATGGGCCCTGGCCCGGATGGATGGGCAGCCTCTCTACGAGCACCCCGATCCGCGCCGCGGGGAGCATCCCGACTGGGGGACCCTGGTCTTCGACTTCGGACGCAACGAGGTCCGCAACTTCCTGGTGGCCAACGCGCTGTACTGGATGGACGAGTTCCATATCGACGGGCTGCGCGTGGATGCCGTGGCATCCATGCTCTATCTGGACTATTCACGCGAAGACGGAGGATGGGAACCCAACATCCATGGCGGGCGGGAGAACCTGGAAGCGATCGCCTTCCTGCAGGAGCTCAACGCCACGGCGTACCGGCTGAATCCCGGCATTGCGATGATCGCCGAGGAATCCACGGCCTTCCCCGGGGTCACCGGCGACACCAGCGGAGGTGGGCTCGGCTTCGGGCTGAAGTGGAACATGGGCTGGATGCACGACTCGCTGGAGTACATGTCGGAGGACCCGATCCATCGCTCCTACCACCACAACAAGATCACCTTCTCCATGGCCTACGCCTATACGGAGAACTTCCTGCTGCCGATCAGCCACGATGAAGTGGTCCATGGGAAGGGCTCGCTGCTGCGCCGCATGCCCGGTGACCGCTGGCGCCAGCTCGCCCAGGTCAGGGCCTACCTGGCCTTCCAATGGGCCCACCCGGGCAAGCAACTGATCTTCATGGGCACCGAATTCGCCCAGGAGGGGGAGTGGAGCGAACAGCACGGGCTCGACTGGTGGGTGGCCGATACCCACCAGCACCGCGGGGTCCAGCTGACCGTGAAGGCGCTGAACGGAATCTACCGGGAACTGCCGGCACTGTGGGAACTGGATCACGACCCGGCGGGCTTCGCCTGGATCAATGACCACGAGGCAGCGGGCAACACCCTGAGCTTCATCCGGCGGGACGAGCAGGGCGAGGCGATGGTCTGCGTCGCGAACTTCTCGGGCGAACCCCACAGCGGCTATCGACTCGGCCTGCCGGCTGCCGGGGCCTGGACCGAGGCGCTCAATACAGATGCCGAGGAGTTTGGTGGTTCCGGGGTCGCCAACCCCGGAACGCTCGAGGCGGATGGCCCCGCCCACGACGGCCAGCCGGTTTCGGCCACCGTGGACCTGCCCCCGTTGGGCGTGATCTACCTGGTCCCCGGCAGCATCAGCTGACCCGGCCCCAAGAACCCCGGAAACACGGGGTTCTTGGGGCGGCCAGTCGGGGAGGAAGCCTCCGATTAGGTGAACCAGCAGGATATGGGTATAGTTATTTCCCGCGCCGGTCGCCAATAAAACTTCTCCACGGAGAGGCCCACGGGACGGTGCAGACTTCCGAAAAGTTGGAGAAACGGTCGATTTGACCGGGATCCAGCCACCGGGTAAGTTAGAT